>CAZPXI010000494.1:0-2080 GCA_964590715.1 uncultured Desulfobulbus sp. | reverse complement strand
TGAAACTTTCAATATAGGCTTGAATATGTGGAGTGAGATAACTGTCGACCAGAGTTGTGTCACCCCGGGGCACCAGCTTGATCATGGGCATGACCTGAGAGGAAAGTGAGACCTGGGTAAAGCCGAGATCCGAGGCCAGGCGACCTACCTCTTTCTCATGGTGCGGGCAGGCATAGGCATGCATGAAGACAACGGCCAGGCTGGTAATGCCCCCGGCCAGCATCTGTTGCAGTTGACGTTCAAGCAGAGCATAATCCGGTTTTGCCAGAACCAGAAATTGCTCTCCGGTCATCCCGGTGAGGGTGTCACCGATGGTTTGTTCATTCTCGCGGAGAAGGCGAATCCGTTCATCCACTTCAAGTACCTGCTCATAGAGCAGGTCGGGTTTGCGGATTTTTAGATCAAAGAGATGGGGTCGGGTTTGATCACCGATTTGGAGAATATCAGCAAATCCCCGGCTGACCAGGAGCCCACAGCGAGCGCCCTTTCGTTCAAGCAGGGCATTGGTGGCGACCGTGGTTCCCATCCGGATCCACTCGATACAGGAGGGGTCGATCAGATTGCCGGAGACGGCCTCGGGACAGTACTGTTGAAGAATCCTGCGGATCCCCTCCCTCGGGGCATCATCATAGTTGGCGGGATCAACGGAGAGCAGTTTGACGATTGCAAAACCGGGCTTTGTCGGGATCTCGGCGTACACATCGGTAAAGGTGCCGCCCCGGTCAATGGAAAAGCGAAATTTTTTATTCTTTGAGCTGCTCATGACCGGTCACGGCTGAGTTCAGGGTGGAGAAAAGCCGCTCTGACCCAAAAGGGGGAGACCGAAGTTACAGAATCTGGCTGAGAAAGAGTTTGGTCCGGTCGGACTGCGGATTGGAGAAAAAGGATTCCGGGTCGTTTTCCTCGATGATTTCACCACTGTCCATGAAGATAACCCGGTCGGCTACGGTCTTGGCAAAGCCCATTTCATGGGTTACACAGAGCATGGTCATGCCCTCATTGGCAAGGTCGACCATAACATCAAGAACCTCCTTGATCATTTCCGGATCAAGGGCGGAGGTCGGTTCATCAAAGAGCATGATGTTGGGGTTCATACAAAGGCTGCGGGCGATGGCCACCCGCTGCTGCTGGCCGCCGGAAAGCTGTCCCGGGTACTTATCCGCCTGGTCGGGAATCTTGACCCGCTCCAGGTAGCGCATGGCCGTGGCCTCGGCTTCCTTTCGCGGTTGCTTCAGAACCCAGATCGGGGCAAGGCAGCAGTTCTCCAGTACGGACAAATGGGGAAAGAGGTTGAACTGCTGGAACACCATGCCGATATCACGACGAATTTTCTCAATGTGCTTGAGGTCGTCGTTGAGTTCAATACCGTCAACCCGGATATCACCCCTCTGGTGGACTTCCAACCGGTTCAAGCAGCGGATCAGGGTTGATTTGCCGCATCCTGAAGGTCCGCAGATAATGATGCGTTCGCCTCTTTTAATCGTCAGGTTGATATCTTTTAGAACATGAAACTCACCGTACCATTTGTGCATCCCCTTAACTTCAATGGCGATGTCTTCATTGTCGAGTGAGCGCTGTGGTGTTGGTTCTGTCATGGGTCTATCCAGGAATTTGATCTAATTGATGTGTCCGGTGTGCAGTTTTCTTTCCAGGTGTTGACTGTACTGGGACATGGAAAAGCAGAATATCCAATACAAGAGCCCGGCGAACACATAGCCCTCAACGGAAAAACCAAGCCATTCCGGATCGGTAAAAGCCGCCTGAATAATGGCCAGCAGGTCAAAGAGCCCGATGATCAGGACCAGGGTTGTATCCTTGAAAAGCTCGATGAAGGTGTTGACGATACCTGGAATAACGGTTTTCAGGGCCTGGGGAAGAATAATCAGATATATCGCCTGCCAGTACCCCAGTCCCAGCGCATCGGCTGCCTCGGATTGCCCTTTGGGCAGGGCCTGGAGCCCGCTTCGAACGACTTCCGCCATATAGGCAGACTGAAACAGGGAGATCCCGATCAGGGCCCGGAGTAGTTTGTCGATTCGGAGTTCCTCGGGCATAAACAGGGGCAGCATGACCGAAGACA
>CAZPXI010000493.1:0-2098 GCA_964590715.1 uncultured Desulfobulbus sp. | reverse complement strand
CCTGCCGTCAAGGACCGCATCGACGTTGCCCTCTTCCTGGTTGGTCCGGTGATCCTTGATCATCCGGTACGGCTGCAGGACATAGGAACGAATCTGGCTGCCCCAGGAAATTTCCTTTTTATCCCCGTGCAGATTTTCCTGGGCCTCGGCCTGCTCCTTTTTTTCCTTTTCATAGAGGCGTGCCATGAGCATCTTCATGGCCATGTCCTTATTCCGATGCTGCGAACGCTCATTCTGACACTGGACCACAATTCCCGACGGCAGATGGGTAATACGGATTGCCGAATCGGTTTTATTGACATGCTGACCACCGGCCCCGGAAGCGCGATAGGTATCAATACGCAGATCCTTTTCATTGATGTCCACCTCAATGGTGTCATCAAGCTCCGGCAGCACCATGACCGAGGCAAAGGAGGTGTGGCGCCTGCCCGAGGCGTCAAAAGGCGAAATCCGCACCAGCCGGTGAATGCCGACCTCGGAGCGCAGGTAGCCATAGGCATGTTTGCCCTTGACCAGAATAGTCACGCTTTTGGTCCCGGCCTCATCACCGGCAAGATGATCAAGGATGTGGGCCTTAAAGCCCTTGTCCTCGGCCCAGCGCAGGTACATGCGCATCAGGATCTCGACCCAGTCCTGGGCCTCGGTGCCTCCGGCCCCGGCATGAATGGTCAGGATGGCATTATTGTTATCATGCTCGCCGGAGAACATGCATTCCAGCTCAACTAGATCAATCCGTTCCTGCAGCTCTCCAAGACTGTCGACAACTTCCTGGTAGGTCTCGCTGTCCTGCTCTTCTCTGGCCATATCGAGCAGCATATCGGCCTCTTCCAGGTCGTCGAAATTCTTTTCCCAGACCGCGATGATATCCTGAAGCTGCCCCAGTTCCTTCTGCACCTTTTTGGCCAGGGTCTGATCATTCCAGAACTCGGGTTCCAGGGTCTGCGCCTCAAGTTTGTCAACGAGTTCTTTTTTTCCGTCTAAGTCAAAGATGCTCCTTCAAGGCCAGCATTCTGCCCTTGAGTTGGTTGAGTTTCTGTTTCGACTCAGCCGCTTCGCTTATTTCAGCCATGTATGTAACTCCCTGTTCATCTCAAAAAAAATCTTGTTAAAAATACTTATTCTGCTCCTCACCTGTCGACATACAGAGGAGAGAGTTGCGCAATATGGTTCAGTCATATCAAATATGAAGAAATATTCTAAACCCTCTGCCCGGAAGTCTCAATAAAAAGATGATGACAAACAGGATGTACCGTTGACAACAAACAAAGCCACCCCTATTACTCTATAATATCCCTTTCAAACAAACCGGGAGGTTCCCCATGAACGATAACGCTACCGCCATGACCCTGGCATCCTTTGTTGGCGACTCGCTGGCGCTCGGTGCCCACTGGATATACGACACCCATCTGATTGATACCCAAATCGGCCGGGTGGAAACACTCCTGCCGCCACCTCCGGGCTCCTATCATCCGAACCGGCAGCAAGGTGAGTTTACCCATTACGGTGACCAAACCCTGGCGCTGCTCGAATCCCTGGTCAAAAACGATGGCTTCAAACTCGATTCCTTTGCCGGCGACTGGCAGGAGCTGATGCAGGGTTATGACGGCTACATGGACAAGGCAAGCACTGCAGCCCTGGAAAATCTACAGATGAAAAAATTGCCGCAAGCAAGTGGTTCAGCCTCTTCCGATCTCGGTGGCGCGGCCCGCATTGCCCCGCTTATCGCCTGGTATGCAAACGACCTGGACAGTCTGGTTGAAGCAGCACAATCCCAGACGAAGATGACACATCGGGCGACAGCAACAGTTGCCGGGGCCGAATTCCTGGCCAAAACAGCGTTTAAGATTCTCCACGGCACCACACCAATTGAAGCCATTGAAGAGAGTCTTGAGGAGGGTGTGGCCGACCTGGATCTTGACAACCGTATCCGCATGGGCCTTGATTCTGCAGGAAAGAACAGCCGCGAGGTGATCGGGCATTTCGGTCAGATGTGCGGGGTAGCGGCGGCAATGCCCGGGGTCATCCACCTGGTTGCAAGCTACGAGAACGATCTCAGGACCGCGCTGATTGAAAACGTGATGGCAGGAGGAGACTCGGC
>CAZPXI010000492.1:0-2102 GCA_964590715.1 uncultured Desulfobulbus sp. | reverse complement strand
CTCGACAATACACAACCGGCAGGCCCCAAAGGGCTTGAGACGGTCATCATGACAAAGGGTAGGAATTTCGATCTCAAGGTCACGGGCCGCCTCCAGAAGAGTGGTTCCTTCATGAACCTCGGTTTCGATACTGTTTATAGTCAGGCTGATCATTGCTCCTACTCCTTTAAAACTGCACTGAATTTACAGTTATCATAACAGGTTCCGCATTTAATACAGGCTGCGGTAGTGATATGGTGCGGTTCTTTTTTCTCTCCTGTTACAGCTCCGACAGGGCATACTTTTTTGCACATACCACAACCCACACACAGGTCATCACGAATAAAAAAGGTGAGCAATTTTCGGCAGACCTTGGCCGGGCATTTCTTCTGGTGAATATGGGCCTCATACTCATGACGAAAATATTTTATAGTGCTGAGGATGGGGTTTGGCGCCGAAATACCGAGTCCGCAGAGACTTGAATCCCTGACATCCCGGCCCAGATCCTGCAGAAGTTCGATGTCACCTTCCTTGCCGTCGCCCTCGGTAATCCTGGTCAGTATTTCCAGCAACCGCTTGGTTCCCAGGCGGCAGGGAATACATTTGCCGCAGGACTCGGCCTGGGTGAACTCCAGGAAAAATTTTGAGATATTGACCATGCAGTCGGTTTCATCAAGAACCACCATGCCGCCGGAACCCATCATTGAGCCGACACTTCTCAGGCTTTCGTAATCAACCTTGATGTCGATATGCTGTTGAGGGATACAGCCCCCGGATGGGCCGCCGGTCTGGACGGCCTTAAACAGCCTGCCGCCTTCAATGCCGCCGCCGATCCCAAAGATGATATTTTTCAGCGGAATGCCCATGGGAACTTCGATCAGACCGGTGTTGCGGATCTTTCCGGTCAGAGCGATAACCTTGGTTCCGCGGCTCTTTTCCAAGCCAATTGATGCGAACCACTCGGTTCCCTTGGTAAAGATATGGGGCAGGTTGGCAAAGGTTTCGACGTTGTTGATAATAGTGGGCTTGCCCCACAGACCCTTCTGGGCTGGAAACGGCGGTTTTGCCCTCGGCATGCCGCGCTCTCCCTCAATGGAGGCAATCAGGGCCGTCTCTTCGCCGCAGACAAAAGCCCCGGCCCCGAGCTTTACCTTGATATCAAAATCAAAGTCTGAACCGCAGACGTTTTCTCCCAGATAGCCGGAGTCTCTGGCCTGCTGCAGGGCAATATTCAACCGTTCGACCGCAAGGGGATATTCCGCCCTGATATAGACATAGCCGTAGTTTGAGCCGATGGCATAGGCGCCGATTATCATGCCTTCGATGGCGGAGTGCGGGTTGCCCTCAATAACGGAACGATCCATAAAGGCACCGGGATCACCTTCGTCGGCATTGCAGATGATATAACGGGTGCCCGATCCGTTACCGGCACAGATTTCCCATTTCAAGCCGGTGGGAAATCCGGCACCACCTCTGCCCCTGAGACCGGATTCTTTCACAAATTCAATGACCTCAGCCGGTGTCATTTTCGTCAGGGCCTTTTGTGAGGCCTTATAACCGCCGATTTCCTCGTAGGAGTGGATATCTTCGGGATCAATTCTGCCGTTGTCCGCCAGCACGACCTTGGTCTGGTTTTCATGGAAATTGTGATACCCCTCATCCACCAGCCAGTCTTCGACAGGTCGTTCCCCGATGACATGCTCCCTGACGATTCTGTGAACCATATGCGGCTGAATATATTGGTAGGTCGAGCTTTCACCATCCAGCGTCACATCAACAAGAACATCCTTGGCGCAGAACCCGCGGCAGCCGACCTTGTGCAGGGCACAGTGTTTTTCCACCCTGCCGTTGCCGATACCAGCTTCTTCAAAGGCTGTAACAAAGGCATCCATGACCTTTTCACCACCGGCGGCTATGCCTCCGGTTCCCATACACACATTGACCACGATCTCTCTGGTATCCACTGTTTATTCCCTGATGCTTTTTATTTTCCGAACCGCCTGATCAGGCGTCACATTGCCATGAACCTTGTCATTAACAATAAGAATAGGAGCGATGCTGCAGGCCCCGACACAGTTGACCGTTTCCAGGGTGAACATCCCGTCTCTGGTCGTATCCTGGTC
>CAZPXI010000491.1:0-2109 GCA_964590715.1 uncultured Desulfobulbus sp. | reverse complement strand
AGCGCCGTGCAGGCCTCGCACAGCTCGCAGGCAGCACCGAGAGTATCCCCGGTGGCGCCGTTGATTACTCGTTTACAAAAAAAAGAAAACCCAAAAACCGTCAGAGTAAAAAGGGTGATGGGTAACCAGCTGCCGTTACCAAGCAGCAGCCAGGCAAGAAAGCTGAAGAACACAAATGCCCAGACCCCGGTCAGGCGGGAGCGGCGGGTATAAAACAGGGTTCCCAAACCGCCTTCAGGCCGGGCATAGGGCAGCAGAGCCATGAGAATGAGAATAGCACAACGACCGGCCACCGGCATGAGTAGTGCTGCCTTCAAGGCATCAGATCGACTCAACCCGGCAAGGGCGGAGACTTTAAGCAGTAATACAAGAACAAGGGCAATCACGCCCATGGCCCCGATCCGGCTGTCCCGCATAATTACAAGAATCGTATCCCGGGGACGGGCACTGAAAAAACCGTCTGCAGTGTCGGCAAGGCCATCAAGATGGAGGCCACCGGAAAATCCGAGCAGCACCGTTGTCAGCAGGACTGCTGCTGCAAGCGGCGGAAGTACGGTCCACAGGAGCCGGCAGGCTGCGGCACCAATACAGCCAAGAATCAGGCCGATGATCGGAAAAAACGGAGTTGAAGCGCCAAGTTCAGCACTGCCGTGGCCGATCTTGCCGGGGAAGGGAAAGATAGTGAGAAAACGGATCGCGGCAACAAACCGGGCAGCAAACTCTTTTACATGCACAGGAAAACTCGGCATTCAATCATTGACCGGATACGCCTGAACTCGAAGTGGCTGGATCATGAGCGCCCTCTTACTCCTCAACCGGTGTTCCGGTCACCCCGGCATCTTCAAAGGTGGCGACCTCGGTAAGAATCGCCTTGGCCGCATCGACAAGATTCATGGCCAGGGCGGCTCCGGTTCCCTCGCCCAGGCGCATGTTCAAATCCAGCAGAGGCTCGCAACCCAGTTTTTCATGCATGGCACAGTGGCCCGGTTCAACGCTGCGATGGGCACAGATAATATAATCCCGGACAAAGGGCTCAAGACTCTGGGCGATGAGCGCACCGGCCGTGGAGATAAAGCCGTCGACGATAACCGGCTTACGGTTGGCGGCAGCCCCGAGAATGAGCCCGGCGATTCCGGCAATCTCAAAACCGCCGACTTTGGCCAGCACATCCATGCCGTCTTTGCCATCGGGCCGGTTGACCTCAAGGGCCTGTTCAATAACCTGAATTTTTTTCTCCAGGCCGTCATCGTCAAGCCCGGTTCCTCGTCCGGTCAGTTCAGCAACCGGTTTGCCGGTGATTGCGGCAACAACAGCGGTACTCGGCGTGGTATTACCGATCCCCATATCACCGGTGCCGAACAGGTCAACGGTATCGGCCAGATCGTTGGCCACCTCGATTCCGGCCTCAACAGCCAGCACCGCATGGGTCCTGGTCATGGCCGGTCCCCGGGCAATATTTTCTGTTCCCTTGCCGATTTTTTTTGAGATTATTTTTCCGTTGGTGACAAGCTCGCCAAAATCAGCTGCCGTTCCCATATCGACAACTTTCACATCCGCTCCGGCCTGACGGGCCAGGGCATTGATCCCGGCTCCTCCTGCAATAAAATTATAGACCATCTGGGCCGTGACTTCAGATGGATACTTTGAAACACCCTCAGCGGTTACGCCATGATCACCGACCATGATCACCACGGTCTTGCGGGCTACCGGTGGATCTACGGAACGGGTCATACCGGCCAGATCAACCGCCAGATCCATCAGGCGGCCAAGGGCCCAGTGGGGCATGGTTAACTGTTCAAGATGGGCCGTCGCCTGATCTCTGAGCAAAGAGTCCTGAGGGAAAATATCGCGATATGCCGCCTCCAGGAAGGAGATACTGTCTTTATTTTTCATGGTTATTTGCTGTTATTTAAGTTGCAGGGGAATTCCGCAGCTGACCAGGAAAACCTGATCGGCTGCCGCTGCAAGGGTCTGATTACAACGGCCGACAAGGTCTCGATATTGCCTGGCCAGTGGATTTTCCGGGACGATACCCAACCCGACCTCATTGGTCACCATCAGTACGGTTCCCTCATGACTGCGGGCCGCAGCTGCCAGCCGGGAGGCTTC
>CAZPXI010000490.1:0-2117 GCA_964590715.1 uncultured Desulfobulbus sp. | reverse complement strand
ATTGTTTTTATAAAATGGAGGAGATATGAAAAAAAAATTGTTATTGACCGGTGCAGTGCTGTTATTCGGATCCGCCGGGGTCTGCAGCGCCTCATCCTTCACCACCTTTCATAATGTTCATCTCAATGGAGAAAAAGGTGATTTTCAGCTTCGCTGCTTCAACTGTCATGGCGGCGGAGGCATGCGGGGCGGAAGGGGGATGTCTCCAAGCCCCACCGCCTGTGAGCCGTGCCACAGCCCGGACGGTGCCATTGACGGGGTGTACGATCCGGTGATCGGGGCCTGGGCAAACAGACCCGGCCACGGCGATACCGGCTCGGACAGCAGCAGCAGATGGGGATCCTTCGGCAGGAGAATGGGTTCCAACTCCTCAGGATCAAGTATTTACAATGCCGACGGTACGCTCAAACCGGGCAAGGAAAAGTGGTGCCTTGGTTGTCATGATGACGGCCATTCCGTAGTCCGGGGCGTTGCAGCGGCAAATATCGCCGGAAAATCCACGGTCGGGGACTGGGAAACTCCTGCCGGGGTGGTGGATACCGATTTTCAGGGTATGGAAAACCTGATTGACAATAATCTTGAAACCGGCAACCCTTTTACCGAGATGCCTGAGCTCATCTTTGACCTTGGGAGCTCCAAAGAAATTTCACATATCCGCCTGTATACGGTGGTTGATTCCACCATCCTTATTGAAGTGTACGGGAGTACGGACCAGAACAACTGGACCAGAATCCTGTATGGCCGGTCCTCCAAGTATGCCAAACCCTCATGGGCGGTCGGCCCCAAAACCGGCTGGAATGAGTACAGGCTCGATAAATTTATCCCTGTTCGTTATGTCAAACTGGTCATTATCCAGCCAAGGAGACTGGTTATCGACTCGCTTCGTGAGTTTCAGGTTAAACAGGACCTGCAGTATGGTTATCTGGTCAACGGACATAAAATCTCCTGTGATAACTGTCATGACACGCAACATCTTCACATTGACGGGATCGCCCGCACATACAAGGCCGAAAAAAATAATTATTCCATCGGCTATCGCCTCTCGGACGTGAACGTCGGCTCGGAAACCGTTCCGGCCATGGAGATACCAAGGGTTGGAGACAATAATGGCGAAGCCCCCAGGACAGATAATGATTTCGCCTTATGCCTGAGTTGTCATGACCGGTACAAATTACTGGGCGACGCATACGGAACCGACGGTTTTTTCCAGGATCCGTTGCAGACGAATTTTCGCGATAATGAGCATATTGATGAGTATGGAAATGCCGTCAATCAGCATTTGCATCATTTACAGGGCAAGGGAATGGACGGTAACACTCCGGTCTGGGACTCCGACTGGAACGGTACCGCTGATTCTCCCATCAGCTGCACCGCCTGCCACAATGTCCATGGTTCACCCAACCCGCTGATGACCAGACACGGCGAACTGGTTTCCACGCCAGGAACCACCGACAAGGTTCCCATGTTCAACTTCCAGTTAAACGGAACCGACGGCAACGTCGACCCGGACCTGCAGGACGTCATGGCCAGCACCGGCGGCGCAATCCAGTTTTTCCGCGGCGGGCCCGGGACAGTTGAAAAAAATCATACCTGCAACATGTGCCATAGCGGCAAAGTGTCCTACACCAGAGAACCTGTCTTTATAGAAAAACCGTGACAGGGAGGAAGCAGTACGGAAAACCGACCTGCTGAGTCACAGAGCGGGGAAAACAGGACACGGACTGCAACATGAAAGAGGTTGCCGATGAAGATACAATCGGCAACCTCTTTTTGATCATACAAGATTTCGGGCGGTCAGGAATAAGGATGCTGCTGCACCACCACCGTTACCTGCAAACCTTACCGCAGTTCTTGACCTCAAACTCCAGGGTCGAATGGGCAATGGAGAATTGCTGCTCCAGCACATGCTTCAAGGCGGATTTAACGACCTCGGATTCCATAAAATCATCTATGACCACATGCGCTTCGAGCCCGTTTCGGTGCTCATCAAGTTGCCAGAGGTGGACATGATGGACATTTGAAACACTTCGGATCCCTTCCATGGCCTTGATCACCTCTGCAGTGGAGATATCCTCCGGTGTCCCTTCCATAAGGATATGGATGGTTTTCGGCAGGAG
>CAZPXI010000489.1:0-2122 GCA_964590715.1 uncultured Desulfobulbus sp. | reverse complement strand
AGGCTGGAGAGTCATTGATCTTGACAACTTTGTCTATTGCCGTCGGGTCACTGCCTTCCTGATGCATGGCTACCGAAGTATCAATAGCCTTTGCATACTGAGCAGCTACAGCCCGGATATCAGAAAGAGCTTTCCGCTCTTCGGCAGTCAGCTCTAACCGGCCATAAGCGGTGAATGCCTCATCCATACGTTTCTTATTCTGCTTGAATCGATCAGCATACTTCCCTGTCCCTCGAAGGACATGATTTTTAAAATTATGAATGAAACCGCCATAGCCGAACTGTGATTTAATCTGGGCAAGCTGCATTTGTCTCTGCAGAGCGTCCTGCTGAAACTCCTTCCAGTCACTTGAGATATTGCCGATGGAGCGGAGTTGCAAGGCACCGGTTATGCAGAACAGAACCAGTAAAACAAGTGAGAGCACCATCATTTTTTTCTTAACGGTCATAATTTATTCCCTATACTGTAAACAATAAAAAACAGGGCAAAGTACCCTGTTCCAATTTTCCGAAAACAGAAGCCGGAAACCAGATTAACTTTCCGTCAGCGGCGATTAAAACTGCGGTCTCAAGCCGTAGCTTCGGTTTTCATCGTTTGTTGTGCCCGGCGCACCGGGAATGCTGGTTTATCCGAAAATAGCCCGCGAAGATGGAACTTTTTAGGCTATTTTCATTATTCGTTGTGGCTGTGACCTGAAAACCCGGAGTCTGCGCTTTGCTCCGCTTACCTGATCCAGCCATGCTGGTTTATTTCAGTATGCCTTCACAAAAAACACATATCAAGGAAAATACCGGACAATTACATATTTTCTCCCTCGACACGCCGCAGTCCGGCCAGATTAACGACCAAATTCTGCAGGCCGCAGCCTTCAAACTCCACGGTCACAACCCCCTGAGCCCGGCCGACCGACAACACCGTTCCTTTGCCCAGAGTTTTATGGCTCACTCTCATTCCCTTTTTCAACGCTCTCAGGCCAAGCGATTTTTTCTTTTTTCGGCTCTTCCTGCTCCCGGCTGAACGGGATTCGCCCTGCTCCAGTGAAACTTCCATATTTACAGCGGCCAGATATTGGCGAACAAGGGCAATGTTTCCAGCCTGCAGGGGAGACGCATCCGATTCAGGTCGATGAATACGCCCACCCAACTGATCACTGAGCTGCAGATTGGCCTCATAGAGAAAACAGGAAGCCGGATATCGTCCTTCTTCAGTGGACAGTGGACAACGGTTGTCACCGGCCCGGTTTCGCTTCTCAAACCGGCGGTCTTCAGGATAGAGCAGGCAGAGTTGTTCCATGGCCCGGGTCATGCCCACGTACATCAACCGCCGTTCATCTTCAATGCCCTCGCCGCCCTCCATATCTTCCTCCTCGCGATAGGGTACACAGCCGTCCTCAAGTCCGGGCAGAATAACCAGCGGCCACTCCAACCCTTTGGCCCGGTGAATGGAGGTAATCAGCAGCTGATCACCCCGAGTATTCCCGTCCTCCTGTCGTAATCGTTCAATATCATGTAAAAATGAAGACAGGTTCTGATTCCGCCTGCGGGCAAAACGAACAAAGGCCCTGCATGTCTGTATCCGGTTCTCCGCGGTTGCAAGCCGGGAAGAGAAGCGGTGGTAAAAATCAAAGAGATCGGTCTTTTTTATTACCTTCTCCAATACGGTTGCCGCCCTGATGGATTCGGGCTGCCGGGAAAGGGTTTCCCAGACGCCTGCCGTCTCCAGCATGCGGGAGGCAAGATAATCGGAGTTCGCCTCGCTGCTGCGGCGGCGAATCAAAGATGCGGCCCGGGATGGATCAGCCAGGATTTCAACGGCCAGGGCATTGATGGATTCCTGCTTGAGCCAGAGGTGAGGATTGGTCAACATGGCGATGATAATAGCCAGGGCTTCTTCCCGATCCGGAAGATCTCCCAGCCTGCCGAGACTGAGATAGAGATAGCCCAGCAGGGCCCTGATCTCCGGACAGCTGAACACGGTTTCGTGTCCCAGCAGCCGGTAGGGAATGTTGTGCTCCAGCAGGGCGAGTTCCACCGGTATGGTTGCCGCATACAGCCGAACCAGCACTGCGGCCTCAGCCAGAAGACGATTATTCTGCTGCCAATCTGCAAGAATCCCCAACAGC
>CAZPXI010000488.1:0-2148 GCA_964590715.1 uncultured Desulfobulbus sp. | reverse complement strand
TTCCGCTGCCTGAAATCCTCAGTGAGTTGTTGGGGGTCGGGCCTGCATCAAAAAAAGTAATGCGCACATATGGACGTTTAATCAATACGTTCACTTCTGAATTTAATCTTTTACTTGATGTTAAACTCGAGGATATATCCGATTTCGGCTCTCCCTTTCTTGCCGAGGCCATAGGGCGGGTTCGGAGCGGCAACGTCATCCGGCAGCCCGGCTATGACGGTGAGTTCGGTGTCATTCGTGTTTTTGCTGAAGATGAGTTGAGCAGACTCTCCGGTCAGTTGAACCTGTTCGGCGAGACTGCACGGCCACCGAAAAAGAAACGAAAGCGGCAACCGATAGCGGCTGTACAACCACGGGTTAAAAAAAAAGAAACCGATTGCGCAAATAAAAAAAAGCTGAACAGCGCCCAGCAGGCTGCAGTAACAAGCATTGCCCGCCATATCCTGGTCCAGGCCGGACCGGGAACCGGCAAGACCCACACTCTGGTTGCACGGCTTCTCTATCAACTCCGGCATAATCCAGGACCGGCCACGGTTATCACTTTTACCAACAAGGCGGCAAATGAGGTTCGTGAGCGTCTCAACAGGACCGGAATTGCAAAAAAGGCCGTATTCGTCACAACTCTGCACAGCTACTGTCTCCATTTTCTGCGTTTGCAGGATCCTTCACTTCGGGTTGCCGGGCCGGAGATGCGAGGTCTTGTCCTGCGAAGACTTTTCCCCGCCCTTGGAACCCGGGAGCACTCCGCTGTCCTGAAAAAAATAGGCTTGTATGATTTTTCCGATGACAGGGTTCAACGCTATTTCGATTCCCTGAAGGCCCGGCATCTGATTGATCTTGATGCTGTTATTCACTCCGGCCTGGAGCTGCTGCAATCCGGCAACACTCAAATATCCAGAACCATGCGCCTGGATACCGGTGCGCTCTACATTGATGAGTTCCAGGACTTGAATGCTTCCCAGTATCTCCTTGTCAAAACTCTGGCCGAGAGTTCCAGCGTCTTTGCTATCGGCGATCCCGATCAGGCGATCTACGGCTTTCGTGGTGCTGATCCACGATGGTTTCATCAGTTTGTGGAGGATGTTGTACCGGAAGTCCACCACCTGCAGCGAAACTACCGGTGCGATATAAATATAGTAAATGCCGCCTCGGCGGTTATTGCTGAAAATACAAGCTCCGGACCCGAGGCGGTGCCGGTAAGCAGCGCAGACGGCCGGATCTCTAAACACAAGTCAACCAACCGGTTTACCGAAGCCGCCTTTGTCATCCGGACCATTGAGGGGCTGCTGGGCGGTACATCCCATCGTGAAATCGACCGGCTGAGTACAAAACAGGGTGAACGTCATTTTGCCCTCCGGGATATCGGCGTACTCTATCGAACTTCAAGACAGGCCGAAGTGATTGCCGAGGCCCTGCATAAACAGGGCATACCCTGCCAACTTGTTGACCTTGACCCTTTTTATACCAGGGGTTCATTGAAAATCCTCTACCACTGGATCCTTGTTGCCGCCGGGCTGGCCGATATTACCCACCTGCTTTTTCTTCTTGGCTTGGAGCGGGGGATAGGTCAAGCCACCCTTATTCGTGTCGAACAGACAATGGATGACCTGAATGATAAGTCAATATCTCTGCTCGGCGTGCTTGCCAAACAATCCGGAGCAGTCGGCAAAGCGGCCGTGTCTTTTATGGAATGTGCCGAATTGCTTATAACCTCCGCCCAGAAGAACGGGGTTTCTGCTGCTCTTTTTCCTGTTCTGAAACGCTACAAAATTGCTGAAGATGATGTAGATGTGCAGCGTTTTCTTCGTCTGGCCGGGGCAATTGCCGGTTCGGTTCAATCCTTTGCCGAGTATCTGCTGGAGAACAGTCATTCCATTCTCTTTGATGCTCAGGCCGAAGCCGTAACCCTTATGACCATGCATGCGGCTAAAGGCATTGAGTTTCCGGTTATCTTCATGGTCGGTCTTGAAGATGACAAGCTGCCCCTGCAGCCAAGAGAACAGCTGAGCACGGCTGAGTATCTCGCCCATGTCGAGGAGGAGCGCAGACTTTTTTTTGTTGGTCTGACCAGGGCAAAACATCAACTCTACCTCAGCTGGTCAACACAGGGTCCGGATCGGACCGATTACAAAAGAGATCGGACCGATT
>CAZPXI010000487.1:0-2153 GCA_964590715.1 uncultured Desulfobulbus sp. | reverse complement strand
TCAATAGGCCATATAGCTCAATGATTTTAAAATCAGGGCAAAGCCCATAGCAAACATGCCGGTCAATCCCATGCCGCAGGAAAAACCGGCCAACAGTACCGGGGCGTACTGGCGCCACATGGAACCGTATCGTTTGTGGAAATAATACCGGCCAAGTATGGCTCCCACAACTTCAAGGATGACGCCGTGAGGGGTAGACTGCCCGAGTCCGCGCACCACCCCGTAGATCAGCAGCACCGGCAGGCCGAGCACGGAAAGGATCATGTACATGATCAGGCCCAGGCCCATGCCGGAGAGCACGTAACTTGATTTCAGGGCCTGGAAGAAGAGCGAGTTGCCCTCCAGGGTCGAGGTCTGCATGAGCAGGGTATTGAGGGCCTGCAGGTGCCAGAGTTCCTGGGCATAGGGGTAGCTTGCCGAAGGAATGGGCGCCAGCCGCCAGATAAACTGGGAGAAGAGCAGGCTTGCAATCATGACCACCGGGAACACAACCAGTTCCGCTTTGATAATACCGCGAAAAGAGGTTCCGGTCAGCTCAATTTCACGGAAGCTGACCGTGGCCTCGCCGTAGTTGTGAATGGGTATAGGCGCATACCAGATTTCAATGCCCTGGTAGCCGAAATACTTGGCCCCGGCAATAAAACTCGCTTCCCGGACCAGGGGCAGGCTGACGAACTGGCCGGCAATACCCTCCATCCGAGCGGTGATATAGGAAATGATCGGGGTGTAGATAAAGCCGTAGCCGAGAAAGAAGATCCAGGGAAAGTTGGGCACCAGCCAGATGCAGAGGCTGACGTAGGAGAGGGTGGAGACAACATAGATCCCGATTGAGGTCCAGAAGTTGATATCTCCCCGTCCCTTGGGCGGATTGAACAGATCTTTTATGGTGCCTCGGTCCTGGCCATTCTGGAAAAAAGAACGGGCAACCGACCATACGCCGATGACACCGATGGCAAGGCCTAAGCCGATGCTGAAGCTCATGTAAAAATCAAAGTTGTTGGCAAAGACCGTATCCACGGTTCCCATGCCCTGGTGCCAGCGGGTAAGAATGCCGTGCTTCCAGAGGATCGGGTTGAGGATCACGGTGATGATCAGCCCGATCAGGCCGCCGATGACCGCCCAGAAGGGGAGAACCATGCCGATAAACACCAGGCCGAGGTCAAGCTGGATGCCGGTGGCAACCGCGGGCAGGACATCTTCTGTGTGTCGGGTCAGTTCGATCCAGGGAATGGGGATCAGGCGGATAGGTTCGGTGAATATGAGACCGGAGACCACCGGCAGCAGCACATAGATTGCCCCAAAGGCCAGGCCGATAACTCCGCCGATGGAAAAGACCCGCCATTTCCAGCCCGTTTGTTTGTCTTCCGCCGATTCCGCCAGCGCCATGGTGCCAAGCGCCCCGACAGGGGCCATGGGGAAGGGCAGTCGCTCCACATCCGAGGTGATCCGGTACAGGGCATAACCCAGCCCAAAACGATCCACCCGCTGAATGACCTGGGAACCAACCAGAAGCAGGATCGGGATCAGCCAGTCCCTATGAAAAAAGGTTCGTGCCGCCATGGACTCCGAATCGGCCGACGGTGCAACCCAGGAGGGGATAAGTTCCGCAACACCGAGCATTCGGGCGGCATCGGATTGAACCAGATACTGACTCCACAGCAGGCCCTGGAAGGGTGAAGCCAAGGCTGCGCCAGCCATATAGTAGAGGATAAATATTTCTTGCTGCTTGAGGCTGGTGTGGGCTCGGCGGGCGATTTCGGCAAAGAGGATGATTGTGACCCAGCGGGCGGCTGGACCGATGCCGGAACCGATAACCAGCTGCAGGTACATGGAACCCGGCATCATCAGGAAACCGATGAAAACCGCACCCACTACTGTCTTCCAGTCAAATCCCTCCTCAAAATGATCCGGGGCTTTGAGCAGGTCGCGATATTCTTTGAGTTCCTTGTCGTCGTACATAGGCCAGGGATTAGGGATTAGGGATTAGGGATTTGGAATTAGGCGACAACGATCTGGAATGATTTTTATTCTGCAGTGATTTTTTGAGCCCGGACAGCATTTTTGATATTTCTGTCGTCTGTTGTAACAGGCTATTCAATGGACGTTCCTGAATATAACCCAGGCGATGCCCTATAAAAAGATGGGTTTCAAGC
>CAZPXI010000486.1:0-2163 GCA_964590715.1 uncultured Desulfobulbus sp. | reverse complement strand
CAGCAATTCCTTGCTCTGTTCGTATGAACAAAATCTCTTTTCAGTGGCTCCTGTTTTGCTCGGTTTTGTCTCTCCCTTTTTCCCGGAAGCCTGCGCATCCTTTTCGTTGCCCCCTTCCCATTTGTTCCATCCGGACCAGCCCCCCCGGTTTTCAGCAAAAACAGGTCCATGCCAAGATGCAGCTCCAATAGCAACACACAGAATAATCAAAAATTGTTTCATCGTACAGCTCCGTCGTTATAGAGAAAACGACTCGTTGTATTTGATAAAAACCTGCACACCAAACCCAAAAAATGCCGCCGTATTTTCTGCAACAGATTCCTGTAAAATATGGGGGTTACATATGGGGAGAGTCCTTATTCAACATGGCCGCGGCCTGTGACCGGCAGGATAAGGCGGAAAATCATGCCCTTTGGGTTGGCGTGTTCACATTGTACAACTCCACCGTGGGCCTCGACCACCTTTTTAACGATGGGCAACCCCAGCCCGGTTCCGTCTTTTTTGGTGGTTATGAACGGCTGAAAAATTGTATCCGACTTCTTGTCGCCGATGCCTTTACCATGGTCGATTATTTCAACAATCACGCTGTCAGCCTCCAATCGGCTGCGAACAATGACCTTATCTCCGGAGGAAGAAGCCTCCATACCATTATTGATCAGATTCAACAGGGCCTGCTGCAGACGGCGGCCATCATAAGAGCAGGACAACGGTTTTCCCTCGGACTGAAACGACAGATCAATGCCCTGCTGCCGATACTTTTCCCTGGCAACCTGAACCGCAGACTGGATGCATGTACCTAAGTCCCCGTACTTGAGATCAAGTTCAAGCGGCCTGGAGAAGGCAAGCATATCCTTGACCAGAAATTCAAGAGCCATGGTCTGCTCCAGGGCGATATCGAGTTTCTTTGCAGAATTCTCCTCATCCGGTACCTTCCGGCGCACCTGTCGAATCAGGCCACCGATGACGGTCAACGGTGTTTTCATGTCGTGGGCAATGCAGGCAACGGCTTTTCCCATCGCCGCCAGCTCATGTTCCTTTGTTCTTGCCTGATGCTGCGCAGCTTCCCGCTTGCGCAGCCAGCCAACCAGAATTCCGACAATATTAAACAAGAGGATTGTCAGTTGATTCCCCAGATCGTGACCGGCAAACCCGCTCGACTTGCCGATGACCATAGGCAGATACAAAACCGTGACCACAAGAGATGCGGTGACGCCTCCGCGTAAACCAAACCAGAAACCTGAAAGAATAATGGGGAGAAAATAGAGATCCCGAAAGACAACGTGTAAAAGGATCTCTTCACGCGGAGTGGTATAATGAAAGATTGTCAGAAGCAGGACGAGGATGGTCACCGCTGTCAATCGACAAACCTTCATGTTCTTGCCTGAGTATTGCAGCATATATAGTCCGTAATTCGGCTTTTACATGTTCCTGTTTGAATTTTTAACTCAAAATCCCATAAATACGTCCATGGAGAACACCATCGTTGTATCGCGTTCTTTATGGGAAAAGGGACCGGAGGCGGAGTAGAAAGTAGAGTGCCATCCGCCTCCACCGGAATACATGGGACTACAACTCCTTTCCCTGCAGCGTATTCATTTTGTCCATCATTTCCGTCCGCAGGGCAAGCATTTCTTTCTCAATTCCGGTTAACCCCTACGGAGTGGTATTCGGATTATGCATAGCCTTCATGTAGGAAAAACGTTTCTCCATCATCTTTTTCCGGAGGTCAACGGTCTGGTTCATGAATGCCAGCTGCCGGCCAGGTGACATCCGGCTCACCATCGCTCCGCCCATCATCCCGTTGCATCCCATACCCCAACGTTCCTGCCCCCCATCATGCCGCCATTTACCATGCCGTCCATATTTTGCTGATTATTGTTTCCAGGTTGTGCAATGGCACTGCCGGCAAAGAGTCCAACGGCAAGTATTGAGGCGATGGCGACTGCTTTCATTTTTTTTCATTGTTCGAGTTCCTGTGTGTTTTATTTTTGTGGCTATTATAGAGTCTGATCCTCTGCCCGGCAATAGATATAATGATTATTATATAGGATTTTGAGCAACCAGCATGGTGAAGCAGAAAGGGTTACGTGTTGCAGCGCTTGCGGTGCAACACATCACAAGGCGCTCTGCGCCATTTTCGGATAAACCAGCATGGCTGGACCA
>CAZPXI010000485.1:0-2170 GCA_964590715.1 uncultured Desulfobulbus sp. | reverse complement strand
TTGGTCGAACGGCTTGAGGTGCCCTTGGAAAAGTCGGACTGTTCCAGCAGCAGGGTATGATACCCTCGGGAGGCGGCATCAAGGGCCGTACCAAGACCGGTGGCACCACCGCCGATGACAATGATATCCCATGGGGTATCCGCCTGCGCCTGCATGGTTGAAAGCATTCGTTCACGTTTCATAGGCTTCTCCTGTTATCTGAGGCTGAAAGGCGCTGCGGCCAGTCGGTGATGACGCCCATTCCATCCTGGAGCATTTTTTTTGCCTGGGAAATATTATTGACCGTCCAGGGAGTAATGCGAAAGTTGGCCCGCTGCAGTTCACGGATCAAATCGGGATCACAGAGAGCCGCATCCGGATGATAGGCTGTTGCCGAAAACTCATAGAGTTTTCTGAGAAGATCAGCGGGATGTTGTTCTCCGGCCAGCACTGCCAGGGAAATGGTAGGATCCAACTCTCTGGCCCGATATAAATATTCATATCGAAACGAGGAGAGCAGCACGAGCTCCATGGTCCCTGTCTGTTCGAGCATGTCCATTATTTTGTCCACAATGATGATGTCGCCCTGAGGGGTCTCAAGATCTTTGATTTCAAGATTAACCGGAAAACGCTTTTTCTTAGTAAAATCCAAAACTTCACGGAGCAGCGGAATTTTCTGGCCGCGGATCGTTTTTTGCTCTTGTACACTCACCTCGCCGGAGGCAATGGTGCCGAAGGGATCTTCCGTTAAAAACCAGGAACCCGCATCCAGCTCACGCAGTTCCGCTGCTGAAAAATGGTCCACCGCCCAGGGAGTGCGCTCTTTAAATTTTTCACGATCAGCGACATCCGTGGTGCTTTCCAGGGTCGGATCATGGAAGATGATCAGTTCACCATCCCTGCTCATGCGGACATCGGTTTCCCAGCAATGGGCTCCGCACTCTCTGGCCCTCTGCATGGCAAGCAGGGTATTTTCCGGAGCAATGGAGCGTGCGCCCCGGTGAGCACAGACAAAGCCGCCTTGCGGCAGGTTATCGAAAAACACCTCAATCCTCTTTTTTACTGAAATAGAGGTTACACAGGGCCAGGCAAGACGTGCCGGTGATCAGCAGTAAGGAGATCGCATTGATCACCGGGGTTGAGCCGTCCCGCACCTGCAGGTACAGATTAACAGGCAGGGTCGGTTCGGAACCGACCAGAAACAGAGTGGTGTTAAAATTTTCAAAACTCATGAGAAAGGCCACGGCCGCCGCTCCGATTATGGCCGGACGCAGGTAGCGCAGGGTAATCAGGCCAATGGCCTCAAGCCGGGTTGCCCCGAGAATCATGGCTGCATCCTCGAGCGTTCGGTCAAATTTCCGCAGCCGGGCGGAAACCACCAGGGCGACAAAGGTGGTGATAAAAGAAAACTGACCAAAGACCACCAGCCAGAAACTGGGCCTGAACAGACCGATATCGAGCCCGAATCGGTCTTCAAAAAACGTTCCCGCCGAATTGGCTGCCAGTAAAAGAGAAATACCAAGAATAACACCCGGGATAACCAGGGGCGCCAGCATCAGAAAATACAACCCGTTTTTCATGGGGAATTCTTCCTGCTCAAACAAAAAAGCAGTGCAGGTACCGACCACGGTTGAAAACAGCGCCACCCAGAAAGCGGTCTGGAAACTGGTCCAAATGGAACGTAAATTTTGTTCATCGTGGAAGATACCGACCCGTTCAGGACCGGGCGAGGTGAACCAGTCCAGAGAAAACCCGTACCAGGGCAGGGATGGAAAGTTGGAATCGTTAAAGGCCAGGATACAGGTCACTGCCAGCGGGGCAAAGAGAAAGGTAAAATAACAGAGGATAAACAGGTTAAACGACCAGGTATAGGTTCTGGTATTGGGCAAAGAACGGATCATGAGGCCACCTCCCCCAGTCGCTGTCTGGTCAGCTTGAGGCCGGTCCAGATAATGAGTGAACTCAAAACCAGAAGCAGGAAACCAAAGGCTGCGCCCTGATTCCAGTTGAAACTGGCAATAAACTGGTTGTAGATCTGTTCGGTGAACCAGAGCGAGTTCTTGCCCCCCATCAGATTCGGGGTCAGGTAGTTACCCAGGGCCAGCATGAAGACGACAATGGCACCGGAGGTGATCCCCGGCTTACAGTGGGGAATAATGATGGTCCGGAGAATGGCAAATTTCGAGGCCTC
>CAZPXI010000484.1:0-2173 GCA_964590715.1 uncultured Desulfobulbus sp. | reverse complement strand
AGTCCACACCGATTGAGACGCCTGCTTTCGCCATTCCCCATGATCTGGCCGCGCTTATTTACACTTCCGGAAGCACCGGCAGCCCGAAGGGCGTTATGCAGACCCATCAGGCCATGGTCTTTGCCGCCTGGAGCCTCATAGAATATCTCAGGCTGTCGGAGGATGATCGCATCTTACTGGTTCTGCCGCTGGCCTTTGATTATGGGCTCTACCAGCTCCTCATGGCTATGAAACTTGGAGCAACACTTATAGTTGAGCGCTCTTTTACCTTTCCGGGCCAGATTTATAAAAAGTTACATGATGAGAATGTGACGGTATTTCCGGGTGTGCCGACTATTTTTGCCACTATGATCAGCGGGCATCGGAAGAAAAAGCTTGTCTTCCCGGAGATCACCCGTATTACCAACACTGCGGCAGCGCTGCCGGCAGATTTTATCCCTCAGCTCCATGAAATCTTCCCCAATGCGCTTATCTATAAGATGTATGGCCTGACGGAGTGTAAAAGAGTCTCGTATCTTGAGCCTGAATTGGTTGACGATAAACCATCCTCTGTCGGGCAGGCGATCCCGGGGACGGAAGTTTTTGTACGTACGCCTAACGGAGAGCCGGTGCCTGCCGGTGAGGTCGGAATTCTATATGTTCGTGGCCCACATATTATGGCTGGGTATTGGAAACAACCTGAATTAACGGATGAAGTGCTCAAGCCGGGCCTGTTGCCCGGTGAGCGTATACTCTGTACCGGTGATTGGTTTCGTCAGGATCAGGATGGGTTTCTCTATTTTGCCGGACGCAGCGATGATATCATTAAAACACGGGGAGAAAAGGTCAGCCCGATTGAAGTTGAACAGACGCTGCACGGGATAAGTGGAGTTAAAGAAGCGGTGGTCGTTGGAGTGGATGACCCACAACTGGGACAGGCCATTCAGGCTTTTGTTGTCTTGCAGAAGGGGAGTGATTTAACTGACCGCATAATTAAAAAGATATGTCTTGCCCGGCTGGAAAATTTTATGGTCCCTAAAAATGTTGTTGTACTGGATGAGTTCCCGAAAACGGCAAATGGGAAAATCGATAAAAAGTTGCTTTTTGCGCAGCATGCTGAGCAGGAAAATAAGGTCTGATGAATTCTCAACTCTATAAAAAGTGGTTGGCCCGCCTTGAAGATACCCTCGTTCCGTTGCCGGATAAACCGGAAGAAACGCCGGCAACAACACTGGCAGCTTTGTGGTGTGCAGCCGCTGGAACACCATTGTCTGTGGAGAGTGCTGCAACTCAACCTTTAGCAGCACTTGATGCGGAGCAGGAAGAGCGTTTGACTGGTTTTGTTGAGCAGCGTCTTGCCGGGGTTCCGCTGGCCCATATTACCGGTCGGCAGCAATTTATGGGGATTGAGTTGTTGACAAGTGCTGAGGCATTGATTCCCCGTAAGGAAACGGAAATTCTTGGCAGGGCTGCCGTTCGATTGTTGCAGGAAATGGAAATAAAGCCTGCTGTACCCAGAGTGGTAGATGTATGCACGGGAGCAGGGAACCTTGCGGTTTCTTTGGCCGTGCAGTGTCCGGACAGTGCGGTGTATGCGTCGGATCTCTCTGCTGAGGCGGTTTTGCTGGCGCGAAAAAATGTTGCGTTTCATCATCTTTCGGATCGGGTTTCAATAGTTGAGGGGGATCTGTTTGCGCCGTTTGATTCAAAGGAGTTTTACGAATCGGTTGACCTTTTAACCTGCAATCCCCCATATATTTCAACGGCCAAGGTCGGTGAAATGGATGAAGAAATTTCAGAACATGAGCCCTCGCTGGCCTTTGACGGTGGTTCTTTTGGTATCAAGATACTCCATCGCCTGATCAAAGAAGCTCCAAGGTATTTAAAAAAGGGTGGATGGCTTGCCTTTGAGGTTGGTTTGGGCCAAGGCAAGACGATGGTAAGACGTATGGAAAAAAAATATTCATATTCGCAGGTTGTACCGGTCACAGATGAGAATGGAGACATTAGAGTTATTCTTGCCTGTGTGGAAGCATGATTTTTTTTATTGTCTGGTGAAGTTTGTCGGTGTCGTAAAAAGCCTCGCCATCGACGGCGGAGAGATCATAACTTGTTGATCCTCCGTACTGTGCAACAGGCATATTTGACTTTTTACGAGTCCATCAAGTTTGCAGAGGGTGCTTTCTGTGGTCAT
>CAZPXI010000483.1:0-2177 GCA_964590715.1 uncultured Desulfobulbus sp. | reverse complement strand
ATCTGTGGGAACTGCTGGCGCAGGGCGGCCTCACACCGGTTGATATTTTCAACAAAGGCCCTGCTCGACTCTTCTTCCCTCATCCTGGCCTTAACCGCAACCATGACATCATCGCCAAGCTGCAGGGTCAGAAGATTGAAAATCGTATCGACCTCGGGCCGTGCCTCAAGCAATTCAACCATCTGCTGTTTTACAGCCGGAGGAACGCCCTGGCCGACCAGCAGTGATTTTACTTCAATACCAATAAAAAATGCTATAACGATGAGCAAGATTCCGATAAAGACACTGCCCAGGGCATCATAAGTCGGGTCGCCGGTCACCATGGTTGCGACAACCGCCAGGGTGGCAAAGCTTAAGCCCAGCAAGGCAGCGGAATCCTCACCAAAAACCACCAGCAGCTCGGACTTTCTGGTTTCCCGAAACCATTGCCATATGGACATGCCCCGCCGTTCCTTGTTGACTTCGCGCATACATCCCCACAGTGATAGCCCTTCGGCGATCATAGAAAACAGCAGCACCGCAATCGCTACA
The DNA here is from genome assembly GCA_964590715.1 of uncultured Desulfobulbus sp. Classification (GTDB taxonomy): domain Bacteria; phylum Desulfobacterota; class Desulfobulbia; order Desulfobulbales; family Desulfobulbaceae; genus DRLX01. The sequence continues at coordinate 1,646 of CAZPXI010000483.1, read as the reverse complement.
AAAGGGGCCGTCAACGGTTCCGGATCTTGAAGTTTATGCACGCCCTCGTAAATAGAAAACAAGCCACCCATGGAAAAAAGAATCAGGGCGACGATAAAGGACCAAAAATAGATCTCTTTGCCATGTCCCAAAGGATAATCCGCAGAAGGCGGTTTTTTAGCCATCCGGATTCCCAGCAGCAACAGCAGCTGATTGCCGCTGTCGGCAAGGGAGTGGATGGATTCGGCCATCATGGCACCGGAACCGGTATAGATGGCTGCGGAGAACTTTGCCACCGCAATGGCCACATTGGCCCCCAGGGCAAAAAAAATACTTTTGAGTGAATTTGCATCATGCGACATGATCTTTTCCGCTAGAACAATATGAATAGAAAATACGGCAACAAACCGTGAACGGTATTGTTCCGGTGAAACAAATCGAGAACTCCTCCACGATAAGGATAGTCGAGAAGGCGGAAGGATTCTATTTGGTAATGCTGAGAAAAATTTCCTTGTACAGGGCACGATAACCGGTAAGGCTGCCCTCGTCCAGCCATCGTTCATAGGCGCCGCGATACCTGGCAGTGGGACGCTGTTCGAGAAGCACCTGGTTAATATTTTCAATGACCTCTTTACCCCACTCGTTTTTTGAACAGGCGACATACGAGAGCCAGCCGTCATACCCATTCTGGTTCTCACTGATGGTCAGGGTGATTATCCGATCTCTGGCCTCGGCCTGCTCAGCCATGTACATGGCCTCTTCGGGCAGGGTAAGCAATACATCCACGCGATCGGAAAGAAGCATCTTGAATAGGATCTGGGCAAGATTCTGGTTGGCCAGTACGAGTATATTTTTCTGTTTTTTATGGGCCTCAATGACGGTATCGATGTCTTTGCCATAGGAACGGTCCTTGGCAAGCCCAACCCTGATGTTCTCATTACTCAACAGCTCACCCAGAGATACGGTCCTATTCCCACCCAGTTTTTTTAAATTTTCTTTTTTTATGACGAGAACGACCGGCAGCGTAAAAATACTGGGGATGGAAAAATAGGCAAACTCTTCACGTTCCGGATTTTTAAAGAATCCGACCGTACACATCTTTTTTCCATGCTTGAAGTTGTAGTAATGGCGGGTGATATTGGCAATAACCATATCATGGTCGTACTGAGGAAGCTGTTGTTGAATGATGTCGGTAATCAGGTCTTCATACCCCTGGCCTTTCAGCTCACCGCGATGAATAAAAAAAGGCGGCGCATCTGCTTCCATCCAGGTAATAGAGTCCTTTGCAAAGGATGAACCGGGCTGCACCAGACAAAGCATAAGAGCCAAGGCAAGGAATAAGACAAAAAAACGCATAAAGACAAATCCTCTTCATAGTGTACGACAATCTGAGAACAAGAAACACTAACTCTTATCTTATAGAACATTGGCTCCCAATAATCACGACCATTTTGCTCGATTCATATTCTGACAACACAACGACGATTCTTGCAAAGATACGGTCCGATACTGTTCCGGTGAAGAGTGACGGATAATTCAAGCTTTCTTATTGCTTTTTCGGAATAAAACGGTTTTCTTGCCTGTGCCGGAAAGCTCAAAGGGGTAATGAATGTGTAATAGTTCACCAGGGTATCCGAAGCGGGCTATATTCTGGTACTGTAAAAGTT
>CAZPXI010000482.1:0-2184 GCA_964590715.1 uncultured Desulfobulbus sp. | reverse complement strand
TGATGGATTTACACAATAACGCAGTGGGGCGCGCAGCAGGTAGCGCAGGAATGCCCGTTGATCCTAATAGGCTAATAACCTCTCCAGATAACGCCTCCAGCTATAATCCATATGGAGGGGACTGTTCAAAATGAGTAAAAGAATTATTTTTGTATCATATTGCTTGCTCGTATTTTTCTTTGTCCTTTTTGAAACGTCTTGTTTGTCGAAAAGCAATACTGGCCAGTTTACTCTCGTCAATGACAGCGACGAATTAATCAGCCACGCCACTGTTGAAATCTGCGACCAACTCATTGAATTTAAAAGCATTAAACCTCATGAAGAATTCAACGGCTCCTTTAAAGTAAAAGGCGATTCTCACTACGAAGTGACAGTCTTTTTTGCATCAGGCAAAGAAATAAAAGATGAGATTGGTTATGTAACTCATGGATTTAATTATCGACATACCATAACTGTCACTGATTCAAAAATATCCATCAGCGATACAAAAATTGAATAAAACACGAACGTATGTCCGAAATGTATACAGAAAGGGGGCCGAAAAAAGGGGACATCTATGATAAGTAAAGTCAAGAGGAAAACGGAGATTTCCTGCACCCCTGACCACCATTGCGTTTTTTCGTGGCATGGAGTTCGACCGATTTGTTTTCCTGCGACGGAGAACCTCAAACATTCGTAGGTGTAGGAAAACAAATCGGTCGGACGGGGTTGATAGCGTTCTCAATAATTGTCCTGACAATTGCCGCTTCGTTTTTTAGATCACCGGCGCCAAATGTCTGCCCATTCCGGGCATGGAGTGTCCGCTTGAACCACGACCCGCTCCAGCGCCAGGCCCCGATGAGCCGGAAATACAACCGGGCCCTGAGCCGCCCTGCGATGCCTGCGACCGCTCCTGTCCGGTGGTCGGCTCGCTGGTCAATCCGTTGAAAAGGGGTCAAGTCGGCTTTTGGCCTTACTTCCTTTGTTCCGCCTCCATCGGGAACCCAGGGGCACCCCTGCGGTTTACCGGCCAATTCCCCACGTCCCCCAGCGCAGGGAGCGATACAATGCGCCCCGGCATCAACACCGGGCTTGGCGCGGGGTGGGCGGGTTCTACGTTCCAGGCGCACCAGCGCCACGGGTGTTCTTCTCTCTGATCCGGCCCGCGATATCCCCTATGGCAAAACCGCCAGGACCCTGCCCCGCAGCATCCTCACCAGATCCGAGGCCAGACGCATTATTAACGCCCCGGACAAGAGCTGCACTCTCGGATACCGGGACAAGACCATTATGGAGGTTCTGTATACAACAGGTATCAGGAAGGAAGAACTCAACAATCTGACCTTGAATGATGTTGATTATAATGACGGTTTCCTGCGGATCATTCAGGGTAAGGGGAGAAAAGATCGCGTGGTTCCTCTGGGCCGGATATGCTGCCGCTATCTGGAGAACTATATCAAGTCGGTTCGACCTGAGCTGACCAGGGATCCGTACAACAACTGGAAAAGGTGACAGATTTATTTTTTTATTACTGTTCGAGCGTGGGAAAGGGGTCAAGCCGGCTTTTGGCCTTACTTCCTTTGTTCCGCCTCCATCAGGAACCTAGGGGCATCCCAGCGGTTTACCGCCAATTCCCCACGCCCCCAGCGCAGGGAGCGGTACAATGCGCCCCGGCAACAACTCCGAACCTTAAGTGCAATCCAACGGCTTTTTGCAGTTGGTGGCAATGCAAAGTACAACCCTGCATGGAGTCAACAGGAATGAACGCTGTATCTTGCTGAAATAGCGGCATATACTGGCACAAACGAAACCGCATAAGTGGTACATTTGAGCCGACGAGACAGCGAATTTATGTAATGATTTCAATACAGCGATAGACCAATACCTATTCCCTGCATCGCCACCACCGCACATTCCAGTATCGTTCGATACTGTCCGAAAAGGCCCGAAATATCGGGCCTTTTTCTTTTTCTGTTGTCCGGCAGTGGAACCGGGATCCCATTGAACGCCACAGCTTGCCCATGCCGAACGTAACAGCGTGCGTGCCTCGGACAATTATGCCGATGTCCCTGAACGCAGGGGAATAATGCAGCACCGGGCGGATTATCTGGACCGGTTGATGAATAATGAGGGAAATGCAATCGGAGAGAAGTTTACTGCGGCAATTTCTATTTAATTGTTTTCCAGGATCTCTTGTATCCCTGG
>CAZPXI010000481.1:0-2188 GCA_964590715.1 uncultured Desulfobulbus sp. | reverse complement strand
TGGCCCGCTGTGCGGCGAAAAAAGATATGGACGGCCTGCGCCAGACCTTTACCTCCTCTCTGCTGATGGTCTTCAGCCTGACTATTCCTGCAACTGCCGGTCTGGTTCTCCTGGCCCAGCCGATCATCCGCCTGATCTTTGAACACGGTGCCTTTACAGCCCTGGATACGGTCCAGACCGCGGCCGCACTGACTTATTACGCATATGGCCTGTTTGCTTATTCGGCCGTTAAGATCATGGTCCCGGTCTTTTACGCCTTAAATGATACGAAATTTCCGGTAATCGGCAGTTTTCTCGCCGTTACCGCCAATATTGTACTGATTTCCCTGACCATTGATCAATTTCAGCACAAGGCCATTGCCCTGTCTACATCCTGCGTCATGATCCTCAACTTCTTTTTTCTCGGCAGTATACTGTATAGAAAACTCAGCGGTTACTCCCTGGCCTACATCGGCGCTGGTCTGGCAAAAATCTTCGCCAGTACCATAATCATGTCCGCCGGTCTCTGGTGGGTCAAAGGCCGGGTTTCCCCATACCTGCAAGGTTCCCTTGCCGTACAGCTGATTCTGGTCTTTTCCCTTATCTTGATCGGCGCGGTTCTCTACGGGGTAACCCTGCATTTTCTCAAGCTCCCGGAACTCGATCACATTACGGAAAAAATAAGGCAGCGCCTGAAGAAATAGCCTGCTGCTGTATTTTCTCTATAAAGCCCTCCCTGCCAATCGTAATTGATTGGCTCCAAAGGCTCTTTCTTTTGTGCACGTCAGCCTGATGCTCTATCCATTACAGTTCTTTGCAGGTTCACTTGCACTTTTTTCTTGCTGCATTACATTAAATTACATTAAGTAACATATGCACAAAACAGGATGTGCGTGTTGGCCGAATACCGAAGATGAGGTTCAAGGATCGGTGGAGAAAAAGATGTTCTTTTTTTATGCCGTCTTTATTGTAATTCATTTATTTGATGGAGGTGGGAAGATGTCGAAGCATTGGAAAACCGGTTTATTTATCATGGTTTTGTCCGGGATATTTGCTGTCAGTGCCTGGGCTGTACCAACCAAATTGACGGTCAGGACCCTGGCTCATGATGCCAAATTTATCGGCTCGGTGGTTGGCGGCCTGAAGGTTGTCGTCAAGGATTATTACACCGAGCAGGTGCTTGCCAGTGGTATGATCATGGGCGGAACAGGAGATACCAAATTATTAATGACGAAACCGGTGACCCGGGGCATGGTCAGATCCGAGGGTAAAGCAACCGCCGAGGCCGTTTTTGAATTTGATATAAATGATCCCCTCAAACTGTTGGTTGAAGTAATCGGCCCCATGGGTGCCGAGGCTGATATTCACAAAGAGACAAAAACAACCTGGTTGTTGCCGGGCCGGGATATCGACGGCGACGGGCTTCTTTTCGAGATGACCGGACTTATTGTTCATCCCCATAATCCAGAAGCGCATGAATTCTTCACCTTGGGTACGACGCTGCCGATCACTGCAGTCGTTACCCCCATGTGCGGTTGTCCAATCAAGGCCGATTCTCCGCTCTGGAATGCCGGGGAGTACACCGTAAGCGCCTCCATCTACAAAGGAGGTAAGAAAATTGCGGTACTTCCATTAAAATATATGGGGAAAACCAGTAATTTCGGTTCCTCTTTTACCCCGAAAGAGGAAGGCGGATATCGTGTGGTTTTTAGCGCCCATGACAAACGAAACAACCAGGGCGTCGGTATCAGTGGTTTTGTCGTAGCAGCACCCAAAAAATAACTCGTTTGCCAGGCAGCCTCTGCGACTTCTCCGGTGATGTCATCAAAGGGGTCGCAGAAGCTAAGGGTTCGCTCAAAAATAACTTAGTAGAGGTGAGGTGTAATTACCAAGGCTGGAAACACGATGCTTGACCGGGAAGAGAACAGCGTGGAAACGGGGTCGGACCAAGCTATCAGCCTTTTTTACGTATTATGTCCCCTGGATTTTATGTCCCCTGGATTTTCCAGCCGGTTTTAATCGGTGCACCGCTCCACAGCAGGGACACCGGAGGCGGCGGAGATAGATGGGCTCGGGCCATAGCCGTCAAGCTAAGGCCAACTCCTGTACATACTTAGGAATTTTTCCCGCAGCCTTCACCCGGGCGATAACCATTTTTTGTAGGGTGGGCACCGCCCACCAGCAGGAAGTGAGTTACAATAATTACTGC
>CAZPXI010000480.1:0-2189 GCA_964590715.1 uncultured Desulfobulbus sp. | reverse complement strand
GTTATGAAAATAGGCCGAAAGATCCCATCTTCGAGGCTTATTTTCGGATAAACCAACATGTCACGGCTCGCCGGACACAACCAGACAAACATCGACTTCGACGATAAAAATGATAGCACCCAGACGTAACACCGCAGAGAGGTGTTACGAGGTTACGGAGAAACAAAAGGGGTGCTTGTTGCACCGCTCCTGCGGTGCAACACACCACAAGGCGCTCTGCGCCATTTTCGAATAAAAAAGATCAATGAACAACGACTTCAACCTTGCAGCCTACGACTACCAACTGCCCCAGGAATGTATTGCCCAGCAGCCGACGGAACACCGTGATCAGTCACGTCTGCTTGTCCTGGAAAACGAGAACAACAACCTGATCCATACCCGCTTTGAGTCCATCCTTGATTACCTGCGTCCCGGTGACCTCCTGGTTCGCAACAATACCCGGGTCTTCCCTGCCCGCCTCATGGGCCATAAAAAAACAGGCGGCCGAATTGAAATGCTGCTGTTGGAATATCCGGGAAACGGGGTCCGGGAAAGCCCCCATTCCGACTGGCACACAGTTCACAGTCTAGTGCTGATAAAAAGTTCCAAACGTCCCCGGATCGGATCCACCCTCTTTTTTTGTGAAGACATGGAGGCAAGGGTTCTGCAGCTGCGGGAAGACGGCAAGGTAGAAATTGAATTTCGCTACCGACCGGGCAAGGATTGTTCTCTTGACGACCTGCTTGCCCGCCATGGCCAGATCCCATTACCACCCTATATCAGACGACCGCAGGGGACGACCGACAGCGACAGCCGCCGTTACCAGACCCGTTACGCAGAGGAAATCGGATCCGTGGCCGCCCCGACTGCGGGCCTGCACTTCAGCGACAACCTGCTGGAAAAAATTCATCATAAAGGCGTAGAAAGCTGCGCAATCACACTCCATGTGGGCTACGGCACCTTTGCTCCGGTACGGTGCGAAAACATCCTGGAGCACCGGCTGCACAGGGAATATGTGGAGGTGTCGACCAAAACGGCTGAAAAGATCAACCGGGCCAAAGCAGCAGGCAGAAGAATATGGGCGGTGGGGACGACGACCGTGCGAACATTGGAATTTGCCGCGGACAAATCCGGCAGGGTACAGCCAACCGCTGAACCATGCGGGTTATTTATCTATCCGGGATTTACATTTCAGATAGTGGACAACCTGATAACCAACTTTCACCTGCCCCAGTCTTCCCTGCTCTTTCTTGTCTCCGCCCTGGTGGGGCGGGAACGACTGCTGGACAGCTACAGGGAGGCCATGGCCCGTGGCTACCGTTTTTTCAGCTACGGTGATGCCATGGCTATTATACGCAAAAAATAACCGGCCGCAAAGGAATGCGGCCGGTACGGTACAACAGTCTGTCGGGTTATTTAGGAGGCAGTAGCTGATGCCGGGCAGCTTGCACAGGGAGCCTTTCCCCCCTTACAGGGCGGGGTGGACGAGCTGTCGGTTGATGGCGCTTTCTTCTTTTCCTTTGCACTCGATGTCCCGCTGTAACCGTCGGCATACCAGCCGCCGCCTTTGAGCTGAAAAGAACTCACGGAAATCAGCTTTTTCACCTCTCCCCCGCACTCGGGGCAGGTGGAAAGCGGCTCATCGGTCATTTTCTGCTGCACTTCATGAACTTTTTTACATTTCGGACATTCATACTCATAAACAGGCATCACTACACCTCATAAAAAATACAGGAAAATTATATCATTACTCAAACAACATATACTTAATTGCCCTCACAATAATTCCACCGTCCGCCTCTGTCAACCCCTGGAACTCCGACGTGTTGCGTAGGGTTGCCTCTTATGGCCAGGAACAAACAATGACAACCGGTTATAAATACAAAAACAATGCCAAGAGAAAATAGTCAAGCCGGGATGTGTTGTTTTTTTATTTCTTTGCTCTATATTGTACATCCCTCCAAGAGGATCAAATGATGGACTCGTAAAAAGTCCAAAACATATATCGCACACCATGTAACCAGCATGGCTAAACCAAATTCTCAGGCTACAGCCACAACGAGCAATGAAAGCGACTCAAGAGTCAAAGCCTCGGAAGGTACTTTCATATAAACCAGCATGGCTGGACCAGATTTTACAGGTTACATCCACAGCCAATCATGGAAATAGCCTGAAAGAATAAATCGTTGTGGACTATTTTCGGATAAACC
>CAZPXI010000479.1:0-2192 GCA_964590715.1 uncultured Desulfobulbus sp. | reverse complement strand
TCCAATGCCCTGTGGGAAAAGGATTTTCCCCATATCGAATACAAAACCCTTGACCTGATGGCCATGGATATGCCGTTCCTCGACCTGGGTTCATTCCGGGTTGCCCCCGGACCCGAAACGATAACTGCTGAGCATAAGGATACATCCGAAGCGGACACAGGCGCAGACGACGAATCCTTCCGCGAAGCCGACGAGAACGACACGGTCACCGACGATGAAGAAGAAACCGGTATAGCCCTGACAACGCCGGACAATGCATTGTGGTGCCTGGACGCCCTGGAACAACAGCAACTCAAGACCATGGTCGAACAGGAGGAACACAGGGTCCACACCGAAAGTACCATCGGCATTCTGTTTATCCTGCTGCTGACTCAAAATGACCGGCTGGAGGCAGCCGAGACACTTGCATTCCTGCAGGATCGCTTTCTGTACTGCCTGCAGCACCGGCAGATCACCTATGCCCTGCAGATTATCCGCACCCTGAGCAAGATTGAAGCAGCCGAAAAAAAGCGGCGGCAGTGGATCTGCCCCCTGATTGTTGATCTGATCACCACGGTTTCCCGGCCTGAAAGCCTGCGTGACCTGGAAAATTTTTTCTCTACCCCTGAAGAATCCATAGCCGAAAAAGAGCTTAATGCACTGTGGACTCTGCTGCGAATCCTGCCACCCGAGGTCTTGAAAACCCTGGCTCCGCTCAGCCGTACCATTGATATCCAACGCTTCGGCGCCTCGCTCCTGGCTGTCTTCGAGCATTTTGGTTCCACGGATTCAGACTCTCTGGCGGCAGTGGTAAAAGACTTACATAAAGATATATGTCTGGGGCTGTTTCCATTTATTCTCAGGGTGCAAACAACGCAGGCCATCCCCATCCTTACGGCCATGGCCCGGCACTCCTCTCCCCAGGTTCGCGGCAAGGCCTTTTCCCTCCTTGTCGAATGGGACGAGGTAAATGTGGGCAAACTGTTCCCCCTGATCGACGACCCGGACAAGACAATACGAAGCACGATCGTCTCTCTGGCCGGGAAAAAACGTCACCCAGGTACGGAACGGCTGCTCCGTAACTATCTGGAGAAGAAGAGCGGAGACGCAAAGGACCGTGACCATATCCTTGCCTGTTATCAGGCTCTCGGCAAGTCCGGCAGTGCCGGATCCATCCCCTTTCTCAAACAGTCCCTTTTCCAGCGTTCCAGCCTGGGCACCCTGTTTGCAACCGGCGGCGGAGTACAAAAGGAGGGAGCGGCCCGGGCATTGGGGGATCTTCAGCTCCCCGAGGCCAAGGCAATTATTGAAGAGGGTGCGACCCATATTCTTCCCGATGTTCGGGCAGCCTGCCGCAAAGCACTGGGGAGACACAATGACTGATACGTCACCCAAAAAAAATGTGCCGGGTAAGAAGGTCGCCTCTTTAAAGGGTCAACGGTTCCTGCAGGTGCTGAATGCGCTATTCTCAACAGCCAAAATCCACCTGGACAACAACCAACTGCTGCAGAACTGCGCCGATAATTTTTTACAGTCCATCGAAGAGTTGCTTGAGCTTGACGATGAAATAAATCTTATGTGCTCGGTGGGCTGCTTTTACCTGCAGCAGGAAAGGGTCTTTCTACAGCGGAACATCTCCGGCCTGGCTCGAAAGATGCTGGCTTATTTTGAGAAAAGGCAGATCGAGGGGCTGCGCTTTAACCGCAGTGCGGCCTACGTCTCCCACGAGGACATCCTCTCGTTTGCCCGTCTCCTCAATCAGGCCAAAGACGAAAAAGATCCCCTGTTCCGGCTCCAGTCCATACTGGAGGAAAAGAACTATCACTGGGTGGAGATTATTAGTATGGCCCAGGCACAGTCACTGGCAAATATTTTTTCCAACACGGAGGGCGTAACTTCTGCAACTCACGAAAGTAAGACGGAATCGAAGAATGAACAACCCCAGGATCAGGCAGGCGCCCGGGAACACGACCCTCAGAATGAAAATCGTAAAAAACCGATTTCCGCTCACCGACGCAGACGCCGGAGACGAACCAGCAAAGCCATCCTCACCTACAGCTACGCCATGCACTCTCTGCATGAGGTTGCCGAGAGATTAAACAGCAACAAAAATGCGGGGCTGGGCAAGTCGGTCCAACTGGTCCAGAACATGGTCGATCTGGTCATGAACGATGACAACGTACTACTCGACCTGTCCACCATTCGCGACTATG
>CAZPXI010000478.1:0-2195 GCA_964590715.1 uncultured Desulfobulbus sp. | reverse complement strand
TCTGGAGTCCAATGGTTCCTCTTCCATGGCCACCGTCTGCGGCGGCAGCCTGGCGTTGATGGATGCCGGGGTTCCGATTAAGAGCCCGGTTTCCGGCGTCGCTATGGGGCTGATCAAGGAAGGCGACAAGGTCGTGGTTCTGACCGATATCCTCGGTGATGAGGATCATCTGGGTGACATGGATTTTAAGGTTGTGGGAACCCGTGAAGGGATTACTGCTCTGCAGATGGATATAAAGATAGACGGTGTTGATCGGGATATCATGTCGCGTGCCCTGGCCCAGGCCAAGGATGGTCGCCTCCATATTCTCGGAATAATGGAAGATGCTATCGGTGCGCCGCGCAAGGAAGTTTCCGAGCATGCACCTAAATATATCACCTTGAAAATCCATCAGGATAAGATCCGGGACATCATCGGACCCGGCGGCAAAATAATCCGGGAGATGACGGCCGAGTTCGAATCCAAGATCGATGTGGAAGATGACGGCACCATCAAGATTTTCAGCACAAGCGCTGAGAAGGGTGCAGCCCTGGTTAAACATATTGAAGGGTTGACCGCTATGCCTGAGATCGGCAAGATCTACGAGGGTGAAGTCAAGACGGTCAAGGATTTCGGCGCCTTTGTCCAGATTCTGCCCGGGACCGATGGTATGGTTCATATCTCCGAATTGAAGAACGAGCGGGTCAATAAAGTGACCGATGTGCTCAAGGAAGGGGATATTGTCAAAGTCAAGGTTCTTGATATCGACGGCCGCGGCCGGATTCGCTTGAGTCGTAAAGCAGCACTTGCAGAAGGTGAAGAATAATTTTTTTAATTTTTCTTCTCTGTATGAATGAAAAAGCCGGTTTCCTGGATTAGGAAATCCGGCTTTTTTTTTTCGAATCAGTGTGCTCTATCTGTATTCTTTTGAAAATAAAAAAGGTGTGTTATGCAAAAAATTGACGTGCAGTTTTGCTGGTTTGAACCGGAAAAATGCCGGGATCTAACCCTGCCTGCCTACGAAACGCTTCAATCAGTGGGTATGGATATAGCAGCAGCTGTTGAGGAGCCCGTGGAACTCCTGCCGGGAAAGATTGCTCTGGTTTCCTCCGGTTTCGGAGTGGCGCTGCCCGAGGGCTATGAGCTTCAGGTCCGGCCCCGGTCCGGGCTGGCAGTCAAATATGGAGTAACGGTGGTCAATGCACCGGGAACCATTGATGCCGATTATCGGGGCGAGGTCAAGGTCGGCCTGATCAACCTTGGGGAACGGCCCTTTACGGTTAACCGGGGCGATCGGATAGCGCAACTCATTCTGGCCCCCGTTTGTCAGGCGGTGCTGCACCCGGTTGCACGATTGGATAGGACGGACCGTGGTGCCGGCGGTTTCGGCCACACGGGAATATAATGCGATTTTGTGTGCTGGGCAGCGGCAGTCGCGGTAACTGCACCTATGTTGAGGCCGGAGCAACCCGCCTGCTCATAGATGCCGGTTTTTCCGGCAAGGAAATTGCCCGACGGCTGGCCCTGATTGATCGCAGCCCGGAACAGCTCACGGCAATCCTGGTCACCCATGAGCATAACGACCATATTGCCGGGGTCGGGGTGCTGTCCCGCCGGTTCAAGCTGCCGGTGTATGCCAATCGGGGAACCCATCTGGCCGCAGAAAAAAGGGTCGGAAAACTGTTTGATCTTCGGGAATTTTCAACCGGACAACGCTTTAACCTGGGGGGGCTTGAAGTCCATCCCTTTGCGATTTCGCACGATACTGCCGATCCGGTCGGGTTTGTTGTCGATTCCGGCAGCCGGAGTGTCGGCTACTGTACGGATACAGGCCGGGTGACCAAACTCATGGCCCATCTTCTCGGGCGCTGCCACGGACTGGTCCTGGAGTCCAACCATGATCCCCGGATGCTGAAAGACGGTCCGTATCCGTTGCCGCTCAAGCAGCGGGTTGGCTCGAATATGGGGCATCTTGCCAATGCAGACGCCGCATCCTTTGCCCGCAGACTTGATAACGGAGCCCTGCGAACCCTGATTCTTGCCCATTTAAGCCAGACCAATAATCACCCGGATCTTGTTGTCCGGGAGGTGCGGAAAATGTTTGGCGGGCAGTGTAGTACTCCTGAGATTATTCTGGCCACGCAATCCGGCCCCTCTCCTTTTATTGACCTTTCGTCCGAGTAAGGTTTATCTGAAAACAGAAGCCAGAAGACAGA
>CAZPXI010000477.1:0-2201 GCA_964590715.1 uncultured Desulfobulbus sp. | reverse complement strand
AACGTATTATGAGGTTATCAAAATTCGTTATCTGATCGTTGTTTTACTGCTGGTTGCGGCGACCTATGGCGGTTATCGGTATCTGAACCGGGAACAGCCGATTCCGGTTACCGTGACCGCTGTTGCCAGGGGACTTGTGGAGTCGACCGTGGCCAATACCCGGGCCGGAACCGTCAAGGCCAGACACCGGGCCCGGCTGGCCCCGGCAATCGGCGGCCAGATCGCTTCACTGGAGGTTCAGAAAGGGGATCGGGTCAAAAAAGATCAGGTCCTGCTGACCCTGTGGAATGATGATATTCAGGCCCAGCTCAAGTTGAGCCGGCAAGAGACAGCGGTTGCCGAAGCCCTTGCCCGGGAAGCCTGCCTGCTGGCGGAATTTGCCGAGCGCGACAGCCGCAGGTTGACCGAGTTACAGCAGAAAAAGAGCACTTCCGAAGCGCTGTACGACAAGGCGGTGACTACGGCCTCGGCTAAAAAAACGGCCTGTCAGGCGGCAAAAATTCAAGTGTCTGTCAGTCAGGCAAAGGCGGAGACAGTGCAGGCCCGGCTGGATAAAACAATCCTTCGGGCACCCTTTGATGGTATTATTGCCGAAGTCAACGGTGAGATCGGGGAATTCATTACCCCTTCACCCACAGGAGTAGCTACTCTGCCCGCAGTTGACCTCATCAATCTGGACGATCTCTACGTGGCTGCACCCATCGACGAGATGGATGCCGCCCGTATCAAACCGGATATGGTTGTCCGTCTCAGTCTGGACGCCTTTCCCGATCAAAAGTTTCCCGGGACAGTGCTTCGTATCGCGCCCTATGTACTCGAACAGGCTAAACAGGCCCGAACCGTGGAAGTGGAATGTGGTTTTTCTCCGGCTGACAAGCCGAAAAACCTGCTGGCCGGTTACAGTGCCGATGTGGAGATCATCATAGCCGGGAAAGAAAAAACACTCCGTATTCCCGCCGAAGCCCTTCTCGAGGACGGAGCGGTCTACGTGCTGAACAGGGAAACGAACCGTATCCGGCGGCAGAACGTTCAGACCGGGCTTGTCAACTGGAAGTTTATTGAGATTCTTTCCGGTCTTTTGGAAGGGGATCAGATTGTCACCTCGGTGGCCCGGCAGGGGGTGGCAGACGGTGTTCTGGTACAGATTGAACAAGCCGATGAAAATACCACGGTTCAATGATTACCCTTCAGGATGTCAGCAGAATTTTTTCCGTCGGTGGTCAGGAGGTGCGGGCTCTGGACAGAATCAGCCTGCAGGTGGAGGCCGGGGAATACATTTCGATCATGGGGCCGTCCGGATCCGGCAAGTCGACCCTCCTGAACCTGATCGGCCTGCTTGACCGGCCAACCAGCGGTCGTTACCTGCTGGCCGGCCGTGATGTAACCGGGCTTAAAGATACGCAGCTGGCCCGACTTCGCAGCCAAACCATAGGTTTTGTCTTCCAGTTTTTTCATCTGATTCCCCGGTTGACCGCCAGGCAGAACATTGAACTTCCCCTGCTTCTGGCCGGTATCCCACCACACGAACGGCAGCAGCGTTCTGCTTCCATCATCGAAGATTTCGGGTTGTATGAGCGCAGGCACCACAGGCCCGAAGAGCTTTCCGGTGGTCAGCGGCAGCGGGTAGCCATTGCCCGGGCCGTTATCAATACACCGGAGGTCCTCCTTGCCGATGAACCCACCGGCAATCTGGACAGTAATTCCGGGTCGGATATTATCACCCTGCTGGAAGCGTTAAACCGCAAAGGACTGACCCTGATTGTGGTCACCCATGATCCGGAAATCGGCAGCCGGGCCCGGCGACGGATTCATTTTCTTGACGGCCGGATTGTCGACGACTCCTGATTTGAACAGATAAAAGACATGCGCCTAGCCGATACCCTCTCTTTTGCCTGGATTTCACTTGCCGCCGGCAGGGTGCGCAGTGTTCTCACCCTGCTGGCCATGAGTATCGGGGTGGCCGCAGTTATCGTGCTCACCGGTGTCGGCGAAGGTGCCCGGCAATACGTGGTTGAGCAGTTTTCTTCCCTGGGGACCAATCTGGTGATTGTTCTGCCCGGCCGATCCGAGACCGCCTCCGGCATGCCGTCAACCTTTATCGGTGAAACGCCCCGTGACCTGACCATTAGCGATGCCCTGGCCCTGGAACGACTGCCGACGGTCAAACTCCAGGCCCCGGTGGTGATAGGTGAAAGCGGTAT
>CAZPXI010000476.1:0-2205 GCA_964590715.1 uncultured Desulfobulbus sp. | reverse complement strand
AACGGTGTATCCTGGCCGGATTTCGCTGCAGCGTGTTCCGCCTGGGAAACAGTATCCTGGGGCACGTTCTTCTGCCCCTCAGCATTTTGCTGTTGTCCATTCTTAGTGCTGCTCTTATCTTCCGTCTCTACGTTAACACCTGGAAGATTAGAGTGGATATAATTGCTGTTTGCATCACGGGGCTGACTGGGAAAATCTATTCCAGATCCATGTTTGGCCTGGGCTGGAGTGGCAACTTTTTCAACTTCTGGAGAGACATAGGCAAGCACCGGCTCACGAAAGCCGCCTTCTTTTACATTGGATCCCTGGCCAGGGACTGGCTTCGTGCCGTTTCCGCCCTGGACGTTTGTTCTCCCCTGATAGCTGAATTGTGCCCGCCAGTTTTCAATGGTTATTGCCGGGTGCGACGGCTCAGAAGAAGGTTTTGCAGCGGCGGGCGTCAAACTGCTGTCTACGGGCAGCTGTTTCTCGTTGCCGGGAGCTATGGTTTTCTCTAAAAGAGAAGCAAGAGTGGTCACGGGTTTCTCATTGTTTTTTTGCGCCTGGGGTAATGTGCCCTGAATTTGAATGGAATCGAGCAGGGTCCGGAGTTGGGCATTCTGTTGAGTACTTTCAGGGCGGCCGGCGATGTTTAAACCTTTGTCCGTAAGCGTCGGCAGTTCGGTGGTGTTTAAATTTTTGCTCGTAAGCATCGGTAGTTCGGTCGTTTGATTCTGCAGGGCTGTTATGGTCAGTTGAATGTCACCGGCAGCAAGGGTTGCAATATCTGCACTGATATCATTCTTCTGATCAGCTGCAGCCATGATATGCATATCTTTAGCTGGTCCCGGGTGTCCGGTTTTTTCCTTTCCCCCTGTGGGGGGCATCTTTTGACCTGCGGTTTCCAGATGTTGCCTGAACTGTCCATCTGCAACCGGGGATGCCGTGGTTTTTGCCTCAGCGGGAACACCGGCACTTGTCGGGTCAACTTGTATGGCTGGCATTGCTTGCATCTGGGAACCTGTTGTTAGTCAAGGGTGGAAAAGGCAGTGGTTAACTTGGCTGCCTTATCTCTGTCCATATTGTTGAGTATTTTTGCTGCGGCCTTGGTTTTCATATTTTCAAGAATTGAGATTGCCAGTTTCAGCTCCAATGTGCTGAAAATTCTGGCCGCTTTGTCCGGAGACATTTTTCCATACATCTTGCTGAGATCACGAACTCTTTTAAGCTCTGCATCATTCTTTTCAGCAAGGAGCTGCTCAATTTGCAGCCGTGTGGCTTGGAGTTGGTCCAGTTTCTTATCGACTTCAGCCTCTAATCTCTTTAGATCCTTTTTTTGATTCGTTAAAATCTCACGCTCTTTGGCCAGATTCTGTCGCTCCTGCTGGAGGGCGAGAAGCAGTCGGCGTTCCTCAACCGAACCGTATGGGCTACTGTTTGAGGGAAGGTTTTCAGGGCTTGTTTCCTTGGCCGTGGCGATGTGGGTCAGGCAGAGTAGAGAAAAGAGCAATAGCGGTAGAAAACGGAATATCATGTGGTATCGGAATTTTTTTTTAACGTCCATAGCGTAAGACTGCAATTTCATCAAGCATGATGGCTTCTTTTTTATCCCTGTATTTCTTATAGGCAAGATTCTGCTGTTCTTTTAGCTTTTCCAGTGCTTTTTTATCCTGGCTTGCCTGAAGAAGATGTCGACGTCGTCGTTCAACCACTTGTTCCTGTTTCTCCAGGTCGGTTTGCAGCAGGTCGATTTTTTCTTGTTTGAACACTATTTGATGTTCAAATAAAAGCAATCGGTCAACCGTTGTTCCCTGTGTCCTTTCAAAGGTAAGATCTGCGTACAGCCCGGTTAACGAATCTGTTGTACGTTTGAGTTCGGCATGAATCTCTTCCTCTTTCTTCAGGCTGGCAAAAAGTTTTTGCCTGGCTTCATCTTCAAGCTGCTGCCGGTATCGTAACACCGGTTCCATGGAAAAAGGTTTCATGAACCGTTGGCCTCTTGTTCAGGACTCCGGCGTCGTTCCGCTCCCCTACGTCCGGGACGTCTCCGCTCAACGGCCTTTCGATCGGAAACGAGTACCCCTAAGTCTTTGATGGTTTTCGCCATGGGTGCCGCTTCGTTGAACCCCTGGCAGAGGAAGGTGTTGATGGCGTCAATACGGGAGATAGCGTAATCAATTTTTTTGTTACTGCCGGCGGCATAGGCTCCGATATTGATGAGATCCT
>CAZPXI010000475.1:0-2211 GCA_964590715.1 uncultured Desulfobulbus sp. | reverse complement strand
TTGCATTCATATTGCCGCGTTTTCTTTTCAGAACAACGCCCTGAAACAGCTGAACCCGCTCTTTGCTGCCTTCAATAATACGAATATGCACATTCACGGTGTCACCGGGCCGAAAATCGGGGAGGTCAACGCGCATCTGTTCCTGGTCAATCTTGTCTAAAATATTCATGCTTATCTCTTTTCTGGTTATTGGTCTTCAGAGTTTCTTTTTTCCTAACTGCTCATGAGCAGTTACATTTCCGGGTAAAGGCAATTTTTTTCCATCTACCTGTTTAGTAACCTTTTTTCATAATTGTTCTGCACTCGGCAAAACAACTTTTTTAATTTTCCATCCTCGTTTACACAACCGTTTCCCTTTTGCCCAGTAATCGATCAAGAATGATCGAAACCGCAGACCGTACGGAAAGATGGTTATATTCACCGGTGCCAAGCACGGGAGGCAGGGTCGCATCGACGCTGGTAAAAACTTCCGGGGCCAGCCCCCAGGCGGTGCCGAACAACAGCAGCGCCGGTTGTTGCTCATTCAGCCTTTGCCGCATTGCCTGATAGCCGATGGTGTCCTGCTGCGGTTTGGCACAGGTGGCAACCACCTGCATATCAGAGCCCCATTTTTTTTTGGTTTCAGCAATAACCTCATCAAGACTGCTGCTGATACGGATGAGCGACAGGGCATTACCACGGTCCGGATTGGCTGTTTTACCGTAGCCCTCAACCCAGTGTCCGACAATCTGTTCTGCCAGCTCCTGCTGCTGGGCAAAGGGTGTTATGACCCAATAGGTGTCTACCCCGAATGTCCGGCATGCCCTGGCAATGTCGTGCAGATCAAGATTGGTTACCGCAGAACCAATGGTTTCGCCCCTGCGATTGACCACAGGTGCATGCACCAGAGCAACATCAAGCAGAGCCCTGGGCATTACAATCACAAGAGTTTTCGTTCTTCAATTTCTTAATCCTGCCGAGCAGTCCGGCCTTGTCAAGCAGTCTGTACTCGTCACGATTAAACGTAATCCGGCAAAGCAGCTCCGGCCTTCGCTCCAGGGTCACCCGAACCGATTCAACAAACCGGTAACCGGCAATATCCCTGTGGTTGCCGCTGAGCAACTCTTCCGGAACCTGTCTGCCTGCAAATTCCCTTGGCCTGGTATACTGCGGATGTTTTAAAAGACCGTGACTGAAGGTATCATTTTCAGCCGATCCGGAACAGCCAAGCACTCCGGGCAGCAACCGGGTAATCGAGTCCACAAGAATCATGGCTGCAAGCTCGCCACCGGTGAGAATATAATCACCAATGGAAATCTCTTCATCAACAGACCGGCTGGTAAACCGTTCATCAACGCCTTCATACCGGCCACAGACCAGAATCAGGCGGGAATACCCGGCCAGACGGACGGCCTGCTGCTGGTTAAAGGTCTTTCCCCGCGGGGAAAGTAAAATCACCCGTCCCGGTTCATCGCCCTGAATATCCTCAAGACAGCTGGTAAGCGGTTCGGGCTTCATAACCATGCCCTCACCACCGCCGAATGGTCGGTCATCGGTCATCCGGTGCCGGTCAAAGGCATAATCACGAATATTATGCAGGTTGACGGTTATTTTTTCGGCCGCCAGCGCCCTTCGCAGAATTCCCTCCTGTAGAGGAGAGGAAAACAGTTCCGGGAAAATCGTTAAAATATCAAATAGCATACGACTACGAGGTCGGCCTGCCTGCTAGCCGTTTATTTCCAGAAGTCCGGGCGGCAGGTCCAGCACTACCCGCTTCTGTTCAATAGCAACAATAAATGCACCGACAACAGGAATCAGATACTCTTTTCCGGCCCGCTGAACCACCAAAAGATCCTGGGCACCTGTGTCGATGACATGGCTGGACCGACCAAGCAGGTTGCCTGAGGTATCAACGACCTCCTTTCCCTGCAGTTCCTGCAGATAAAACTCATCTTCTCCAAGTTCCGGCAGGTCTTCCTCCGGTACATAAACCAGCTGTCCGACCAGCATTTGGGCGGCCGTTCGGTCCGAACAGTTTTCAGGTTTGAGCAGGACCTGCTTCCCCTGCACCCTGGCTTTTTCAACAGTATAGGCAACGGGGACACTTTCAGTATCCTTTGATAGCAAAATACGATGATAGTCAGCGGCAAACTGTTCCGGATGCCCGGAATAGGGATATACCTTAATTTCGCCCCGGATGCCGTGGGCCTTGCTTACCTTGCCGACAAGAAC
>CAZPXI010000474.1:0-2222 GCA_964590715.1 uncultured Desulfobulbus sp. | reverse complement strand
ACCTCGTCAAGAAAGCGGCGGTTTATTTCACAGATTATCTCATAATGACGGGGCAGCAGGGATTGAAAAAGGGGAATCGGCCATTTTTCCAGGGCCTCGGGCAGCAGGGTGTGATTGGTGTAGGAAAAGGTCTTCTGAGTAATTTCCCAGGCCTTGTCCCAGGGAAAAAGATGTTCATCAACCAGCAGGCGCATCAACTCCGGAATCGCGAGAGATGGATGGGTGTCATTTAATTGAGCCGCCACGGAGCGGTGATGGGTGGTCAGATCAAGCCCCTTCATAACCGTATGCATATGAATCAGATCCTGCAGGGAACAGGAGACCAGAAAATACTGCTGCTCAAGACGCAGACGTTTGCCGGCCTGGCTGGCATCGTTGGGGTAGAGAACCTTGGTAATGTTTTCCGCCACCACCTTGTTTTCCACAGCGCCATAATAATCACCCCGGTTAAAATCCGAAAAATCAAAATCCTTGGCCGCCTCAGCCTGCCATAAGCGCAGTAAAACGCAGTTGTTTACCCGATAACCGAGGATCGGGGTGTCATAGGCGATTCCTCTGACCACCATACCGGGATTCCAGCGTACCCGGTAGCCGTGCTCCGGATCATTATAGGATTCCGTGCAGCCGCCAAATTGAACCCTGTAGGTTCTTTCCGGCCGGTACAGCTCCCATGGATTACCGTAATGCAGCCAGTTATCGGAGTATTCCACCTGCCAGCCGTCTTCAAGACGCTGTTCAAACATACCGTGTTCATATCTGAGCCCATAGCCGATAGCGGGAATTTTCAGGGTTGCCAGCGAATCAAGATAACAGGCGGCCAGCCGCCCCAGGCCGCCGTTACCAAGGCCTGGTTCGCTCTCCAGTTCGATGAGTTTATCCATATCAAGCCCCAGCTCTCCCATGGCCTTGTTCACCTGATCAATCACCCCGAGGTTGAGCATGTTATTGACAAGATGCGGCCCCTCAAGAAATTCGGCTGAAAAATAGGCTACTATCCTGGTTTCCTTTTTGAGGTAGGTTGCCATGGAATGAATATATTTATCCAGCAGCATACTGCGCACGGTATAGGCCAGGGCGGTATAAAAATCCTGCGGCGTGGCAGCCAGGGCGGGCTTGCCTATGTTATGATAGAGGTTATTAGCAAAGGCCTTTTTGATGGCGGCAATAGAGGCCTGTTGATTTTTGTTGTTTTTCTTCATGAGTATCTCCCGGTTTGACATCGCCGTTATTCAACCAAATTTACGCCTGTCGGCTCACCATGAGCCTGATAATGGGTCACAGTCTTACTCTTCCCAGGCCCTGCCGTCTTTAGCCAGAAGCGCCACCGAGGCGACCGGCCCCCAGGAGCCCGCCGGGTATGGTCTGGGCGGTTCATTGCACTGCCTCCAGGCATCCTGAATGGAGTCAATCCAGCTCCAGGAGCGTTTCACCTCGTCGCGGTGGACAAACAGAACCTGACTGCCGCGCATGATTTCCAGGATCAGCCGTTCATAGGCATCGGCAATCCGCTCATCGGCAAAGGCCTCGGAAAAACTTAAGTCAAGCATGGTGCGCTGCAGACGCACACCCTCGCCGATACCCGGCTCCTTGTTGAGCATTTCGATTTCAACCCCCTCGTCGGGCTGCAGCCGGATAATCAGTTTGTTGGGCGGCAGATGCCGGTACGAATCGGCAAAAATATTATGGGGCTGCTGTTTGAAATTGATTACCACCTCCGAGCGTTTGGTGGCCATGCCCTTGCCGGTGCGCAGATAGAAAGGAACATCGGCCCAGCGCCAGTTGTCGATATCCACCCGGATGGCGACAAAGGTCTCGGTGGTGGAATGAGGGTTGCCGCCTTCCTCTTCGAGATAGCCGGGTACTGATTTGCCCTTGATAAAGCCGGAGGCGTATTGGCCGCGGACGACCTTGTCGTCGATGTTTTCCACAGTGATGGGCCGCAGGGCCTTGAGTACCTTGATTTTTTCATTGTGCAGGCTGTCGCCCAGCAGATTGACCGGCGGCTCCATGGCCACGAGGGTGAGAATCTGCATCAGGTGATTCTGCACCATGTCCCGCAGCTGCCCGGCTTTGTCAAAATACCCCCAGCGCCCCTCAATACCCACCTGCTCGGCCACGGTGATCTGAACATGATCAATGGTGTTATGATCCCAGTTGGTGGTAAAGATGGAGTTGGCAAAGCGCAGGGCCAGCAGATTCATGACCGTTTCTTTGCCGAGGTA
>CAZPXI010000473.1:0-2224 GCA_964590715.1 uncultured Desulfobulbus sp. | reverse complement strand
TGTTGGTCGATGACCTCTTCAATGGCCTCTTCAAGCATGGGCTCGGGTGGAATAGCATCGAAAAAAAGTTCACCGTTGATAAACAGGGAGGGAATGGGGGCAATACGCAATTTTTTATAGACCCCTTCCTCGCCGAACAGGGAAACGGAAAGTTCCAGAAAACGTTTCTTGCCCGCCCCGTGTAAAATATCGATCCGGCGATATTCCACATACTCTTCATAGCGAGGAATGATTGCCAGGACCGCCTCATCCATGTACTGACAGATCAGGCAATACTGGGCCTTGTACATTACTTCAACGACCATCTTTTTTTCGTCACTCATAGCGTGCCTGAATATTTTTTCCTTACCAAAAAGAACCAGGGATACCATCGCTCAATGGTTTTCGACTCTTTTTTAGTCGAAAAGATGAGGATGTTTTGAAACAATTATCTCATCTTCAACGATAAGCGATGTTATCCCTCCGTTGCCGAATTACTCCTCAATGGACGGCCTGGGATAAAGGCCCGCACGTTCAACAATCTCCGGTACCTTTTCTTCCCATTCGATTGCCATTATATGGAAGCCGCGTACCCCTTCCACCTGTTTTAACCGTTCGATGGATTCAACGCAAATGGCGATGCCCTCTTCCGCCTGTTTTTCTTTGGCTACCCCGGAGAGTCGTTTGATGACCGCATCGGGGACATCCATGCCCGGAACCCTGTTTTTCATATACCGGGCCATGCCGACCGACTTTAAGGGGGTAAGTCCGGCCAGGATGAAAACCTGCTCATGCAGGCCACGGTCCCGGACCCCCTGCATCCATTCTTCAAACCGATCAAGGTTATAAATACACTGGGTCTGGATAAATTCCGCTCCGGCGGCAATTTTTTTGGCCAGCCGCGGAACCCGTATCTTCAAGGGTGAGGCAAAGGGATTGGCGGCCGCGCCGACAAACATGTTCGGCGGGCGATCAATGTCGTCACCGCCTAAAAATTTCCCCTGATCACGCATGATCCGCACCGTCTGTAAGAGCTGCATTGAGTCAAGATCAAAGACGTTTTGGCCCTGGGGACAGTCACCGAAACTCTGGTGATCACCGGACAGGCAGAGAATATTGTTGATATCAAATGATGCCGCCCCGAGGATATCGCTCTGCAGGGCAAGCCGGTTTCGATCACGGGTGACCATCTGCAGAATGGGTTCGGCCCCAATCTGTTTGAGGTGAATACAGGCAGCCAGACTGGAGAGGCGGGTCATTGAGGTCTGGTTGTCGGTAATATTAATGGCATCGCAATAATCTTTGATCTGCTTGGCTTTGTTGATAATAGATTCCGGGTTGCTTCCCCTTGGCGGCCCGCATTCCGATGTGACCGCCAGGTGGCCCGCTTTTAACATCCGTTCAAGTCTGCTGTTTGTCACTGTGTTCACTCTTCCATCCCCTTGACGATAAATGACCGTAATCCACCTGCTCTGTCGGTGGACCAGTCTTTAAACGGAAACAGTTTTTCATAATCATCAAGCCTGCCCAAGGCCTCCAGCCGGTCGACAATCAGCTGCCAGACGCAGTCTATATCTTTGGAAATTTCACATTTGCCGTGGCTGGATCCGCCGCATGGCCCGTTGAGCAGCCTTTTGGCACAGCCGGTGATCGGACAGATGCCGCCGGTGGCTGCCAGAACGCAATTCCCACAGGCCTGGCATTTTTCAATAAAATGGCCCGGTCTGTCAACTGCACCGAGAAAGGTTGTATTCAATGCCGGATAAACCGGGGTGCTGTGATATTTCTCAGCCATAAACTGGACCCCGATGCCACAGGCAAGACTCAGCACCGCATCCGCCCCGGAGATTTGATCTTTGGCCGCGCTGAAAAATTCATGCTCGCATTGCCTCTCGATTCCGGAGTCGTGAATATCCATCACCTCCTCTTCCTGGCAGGCCTTTATCCGCAGCAGCGAGGCCAGGATTTCGGCTTCTTTGTTGCCGCCCTGGTGACAGACCGCAACACAGGTATTACAACCAAAGACCAGTACTCGTTTATGGTCTTTGATCATCTCCCAGATCTCTTCTATTGGTTTTTGCTCTCCGACAATCATATTTTTTTTATCCGAAAATTTCCTATTACGTTTTGTTTCTTCGAGATATCTTCATGCTTCGAAGTCTACGCTATCTGTTGTGGCTGTGACGTTAAAAATCCGGAGTCTGCGCTTTGCTCCGCTTACCTGGTCCAGCCATGCTGGTTTATC
>CAZPXI010000472.1:0-2237 GCA_964590715.1 uncultured Desulfobulbus sp. | reverse complement strand
TCATGCCAGTCCTCTACCGCATCACAGTAATGGGGGGATAAAAGGACATTGTCCAACTCCCAGAGTCGACTCGACTCAGGAAGCGGTTCTTCAGCAAACACATCGAGATAGGCGCCGCGGATCTTTTTTTTCTTCAAAGCAACCACAAGAGCATGCTCATCAACACAATTTCCCCGGGCGGTGTTGATAAAATATGCGCTCTTTTTCATGGCATTCAACATTTCCGCATTAAAAAAATGATGGGTGGCCTGACTGTACGGCAGATGCAGAGAAACAAAATCCGCCTCAGGGAGCAAGCGTGGAAGCTGATCCGGCGTGCAGACCATATCCGCCACCGATGAATCCTGCATCCGGGTGCGGACTGCTGTTACATGCATACCAAAATATTTGGCGTTTTTTGCCACAGCCCGGCCGATATATCCAAGACCGATGAGCAGGAGTTTTTGCCCTTCAAGGGAACGCCACGGCAGTTTCCGGTAGAGCTTTGCCTGTTGCTGCTGCCGGTAACGAAAAAAACCGAAATTGAGATTGATCATTGCGCCAATGATCGTTTCCGCATGAAACCTGCTCAGTACCCCAGCACAGGTTGTGACCGGGCATGCTATCCTGTCCAGGTCGCCGATATGGTCATAGCCGGCGCCCGCCACCTGCACCCATTGCACACACGACTGTCGCACAGCCCTGGTCTGGGCTTGGCTGGAAACAGGATCACAACGAAAACTCAGTAAAATCTGCGGCCGGAGTTCTTCCATCTGCGCTGCCACTTCCAGGTCATTGCGGGCGCAGTAAAAATGAAGTTCAGAAAATTTTGTACACAAGGCTTCAAAGTATCGATCCGGGTCATGGTGAATCACCAGAACTGTCTTGCCTTTGTTCATACTCAACCCCAATACCGGATTCAGATTAACCTCGTGACATCGGCTCTGCGGTGTCACGCTCACCTGCCGGCTTTAATTTCATAATAGCGAAGCGGTGTCATCGTTATGCCGCTAAGACATGGTGGTTTATCTGAAAAGAGTCCGCTACGTTTTGTTCTTTCGGGCTATCTTCATGCTTTGTTATGACTGTGACACGAAAAATCTTGGTCCAGCCATGCTGATTTATCTATCATGACGATACTTGCCTGCCTTCTGTGCCCTGTCCCCTTCAGGCTGTCATAAGCCTCCTGGAAAAAAAGATTCTAAAGAGCGCCCCTGCTGTGCTATTCTACTACCGTGGATTGGACTCATAAACGGCCAAACGCAGTAAGCCTGCAATATAAAAAAACACATGAAAAAACCAACACTGCAGACGTTTTTCCCCTTTCTCTTCTGGTTCAGTGAATACGATACCGGCGCTCTGAAAAAGGATTGCATCGCCGGAATTACGGTAGCCCTGGTCCTGATTCCACAATCCATGGCCTATGCCCAGCTTGCCGGCCTGCCGGCCTATTACGGGCTGTACGCCTCTTTCCTTCCTCCCATGGTCGCCGCACTGTTCGGCTCCAGCCGCCGTCTGGCAACCGGCCCGGTCGCAGTGGTCTCCATGATGACCGCCGCCAGCCTGGAGCCTCTGGCCATTACAGGAAGTGAAGCCTATATTGCCTATGCCGTCCTTCTTGCCTTTGCAGTCGGCCTGTTTCAATTCCTGCTTGGGGTACTGCGGCTCGGCATTATAGTCAACCTGCTCTCCCACCCCGTCATTACAGGTTTCATAAACGCTGCCGCCCTTATTATTGCCTCCAGTCAACTCGCTAAATTTTTCGGCGTCCATGTGGACAAAGCGGAACATTATTACGAAACCATCCTCAGGGTATTTGCAGCAGCCGTAAATTATACCCACTGGCCCACCTTGTTTTTCGGCCTGTTTGCCCTGGCGGTTATGATCGGGGTCAAGAGATGGAATCCACGCCTGCCGTATGTCCTTGTTGCCGTGGTACTGGCCACTCTTATTTCCTGGCTGACCGGCTTTGAGAATAACAGATATGTGAAAGCAGATGCTATCAGAATACCTGACTTTTCGAAAAACATTTATGAACTAAATTTTAATCTGGATCATATTTTCCAGACCGTTTCAGTACGGACCATCATTTCACGAGAACCTGCGGTACTGTATGAACCGAATAAAATAAGAGATATCTGCAGCAGCTGCCATACAAGCCGGGAAGTGGAACTCGAACATTTAAAAAATACAAACAGAGGGGAGCATCAAGAGGACATTCCCCTGAAAAAGACTCTGGAACTGCATCTCATGGCCGG
>CAZPXI010000471.1:0-2240 GCA_964590715.1 uncultured Desulfobulbus sp. | reverse complement strand
ACCCATCTCTTGAAAAACAGGGCCGCTGCCGCTACTTTCATACCCATGAAAAACCCGGCTGCAACCGCAGGTGCAGGCGAGGCGGAGTGTGAACAACAGTTACAAAAAGTCCCCCGGCCTTTTACCGTATTGATCCTGGGCATGGGAAACGACGGTCACACCGCCTCCCTGTTTCCCGGGGCGGAGAAACTTGCCGCCGCCACCGACATGAACTCGGGGGAAATCTGTATGGGCATTGCCCCGTTGACCGCACCCCATGAGCGGATGACCCTGACCCTGCCGGCGATTCTCGATTCCGAGCAGATTTTTCTTCATATCACCGGCCCGGACAAGCAGGAGGTGCTTGGAAAGGCCATGGTAGAGGGGCCGCCTGAAGAGATGCCCATCCGTTTTATCCTCAGGCAACAGAAAACTCCGGTGTCCGTGTACTGGGCACCATAAGGAAAAAGAATCATGCAGACCACAGTTAAAAAAGTCACCAGCCGTATCATCGAGCGCAGCAAAAAGAATCGGGAAGCCTACCTGCAGCGGGTTGAGGAGGCCGGGGGCGAGGGCGTTTTCCGCAACAAACTGCCCTGTTCCAACTTTGCCCATGACCTTGCCGGTTGCGTCGGCGGCTGCCGTCAGGCCCTGCTCGACGACAAGGTGCCCAATATCGCTATTATCACCTCCTATAACGACATGGTCTCCGCCCACCAGCCCTACGGGGCCTATCCGGAAATTATTAAAAAAGCGGTTGCCGAGGCCGGAGGCACGGCCCAGGTCGCCGGCGGTGTCCCTGCCATGTGCGACGGGGTGACCCAGGGGCAGCCGGGCATGGACCTGAGCCTGATCAGCCGGGACGTAATTGCCATGTCCACGGTTATCGCCCTTTCCCATAATGTCTTTGACGGCGCCCTGCTGCTCGGGGTCTGCGACAAGATCCTGCCCGGTCTGCTCATGGGCGGGCTCCAGTTCGGCCACCTGCCCATGATCCTGATCCCGGCCGGGCCCATGACCTCGGGCCTGCCGAACAAAGAAAAGGCCCATGTGCGTGAACTCTTTGCCGAAGGCAAGATCGGCCATAAAGAGATGCTGGCCTCCGAGGTCAAGGCCTATCACAGTCCGGGCACCTGCACCTTTTACGGCACCGCCAACTCAAACCAGCTGATGGCGGAGATGCTGGGCATGCACCTGCCGGGCTCTTCCTTTGTCAATGCAGGCACCACGTTGCGCGACGCATTGACCCGGGCCGCTTCCGCCCGGGTGACGGCCATGACCCATCTCAGTGAGGAGTATACTCCGCTGGCAAAAGTGATCAGTGAAAAGTCGGTGGTCAATGCCATGGTCGGTCTGCTGGCCACCGGCGGTTCCACCAACGAGACCATGCACCTGGTGGCCATTGCCCGGGCTGCCGCTATCCGCATCGACTGGGACGACTTTGCCGAGCTCTCCGACAACGTGCCCCTGCTGGTCCGTATCTATCCCAACGGCTCAGGCGATATCAACTCCTTTCAGCAGGCCGGCGGCATGGCCCTGCTCATCCGTGAGCTGCTCAAAGGCGGTCTGGTCCATGAGGATGTCCAGACCGTGGCCGGGTTCGGCCTGAACCGGTATCTGGAAGAGCCTGTTCTGGAGGGGGACACAAAAGAGGCGGTCTGGCGGGATGGCCCGAAACAGGCCGCGGATCCCGAGGTTATCGCCCCGATCGATACACCCTTTGAGGTCATGGGCGGGATCAAGGTCCTGTCCGGCAACCTGGGGCGGGCGATCATGAAGATTTCTGCGCTTGCCGACGGCGAAAAAACGCTGGTCGAGGCCCCGGCCATGGTTTTCAACAGCCAGCATGAACTGGAAGAGGCCTTTAATGCAGACAGGCTGAACCGGGATCTGGTTGCGGTTGTCCGTTTCCAGGGTCCGCAGGCCAACGGTATGCCCGAGCTCCATAAACTGATCACCTATCTCTCCATCGCCATGGACCGGGGCTACACCGTCGGCCTGGTCACGGACGGACGGTTGTCCGGAGCCTCGGGCAAAGTGCCCTTTGCCATTCACTGCACCCCGGAGGCCTTCTGCGGCGGCATGCTGGCCAAGGTCCGGGACGGGGATATTATCCGCATGGATGCCCATAACAGCGTGCTTGAACTTAAAGTAGATAATAAAGAACTGGTTGAACGCGAATATGCGGCCCCGGATGGTCTAAAAAATCATCGCTACGGCCTGGGCCGCCAGATTTTTGCTCCGCTGCGCAAGGATCTGCT
>CAZPXI010000470.1:0-2241 GCA_964590715.1 uncultured Desulfobulbus sp. | reverse complement strand
AGAAAAGGTCAACCCGGCCGGAGCCGCGGATGGCCGATCCGGTATCCTGGACCAGGACAAAGCGTCCAAACGGGGTCCATTTGATGATGCGGCCATTGTCGAGAACTGGTTTTCTGCTGCTGAGAAAGGAGAGGGCCCCGGCCGGGAAACGGTCCAGATCCATTGCGATGGAGCGCCCGGCCGTAAGTTCACGACCCAGACTGCCGATGGCCCCGTGAGTCGTTGTCCATTCAAGAAAGATAAAAGAGTCGTTATGATGCAGGATCTCCGGGATTTCTTCCGGATGGGCGGCAAGATAGCTGCGGATGGCGTCTATGCTCGCCTCGGCCAGCGTCATCCTGCCGGTTTGCACCATGTATTTACCAATACTTTTATACTTGCGGCCGTTCTTCATGGCGTAATGTATGCCCCTGATTGAACCGTCGGGCAGTTTGATGAGGCCGGAGCCCTGCACGTGGAGCAGAAAGGCGTCAAGGGGGTCTTTAAGATAGACCAGTTCATTGCCTGCAGCCAGCCCTTTATCTTCAATTTCAGCCCGGGTCCAATAGTTGAGAAAACGGCCGCCTTCCAGCCGTCCGATCTGTTTCCTGCCGGATCCGGAGTCATGGCGGAGAACCAGGGTGTCGGGAATGCCGTAGATGGGATATCTGTACGGCCCTTCGGCAGTCAGGTTGCCATTAAACAGGGGTTGGTAGTAGCTGGTCACCAGCATCTTGCGCTGCGGGTTATAGCCGTCGGTCCCGGATGCCTGATAGATGTCGAAATAGGTGTTGATCTGCCGGTTGAGCAGCTCGGCAGAGGGATGCCCGGCAATAAGGTTGCGGAAAAAGAGCAGTGAGCGGGTGAGGTGGTCGATGGGGTAGGAAAGACCTGCAATTGTAATTTGGCTGGTCTGGGGACGTTTTCTTAGGTAGATCAGACTCTGTTCAATGGCTTGGTCAAGATCGGCATAGTCCAGATCGTCGGCAAAGACGGGGTATTTGGTTGCAGCCAGCGGCAGCAGGGGTCTTTTTCCGCATCCGGCAAAGATCAAAATGAGGACACAACACAGTGTGAGAAAAAAAAATACTTTGCCCATGGTCGGGAGCTACCGTCCGATTCGTTCCCCTTTGATGGCCTCGGCCAGTTCGGTGACCGCCATGGCATAACGGTTGGAATGATTCCATTGGGTGATCGCCTGGAAGTTGGGATATCCGGCAATATAGCGCACCGAATACTGTCCGCCGGGCGCAAGTTCCAGACCGATGATGGTCAGGGGTACGTTCTTAGGCGATGGTGGAATATCCGGATTCTGCACGTTCCGGACTACGGTCCAGTCCACTTTGCCCTTTCTTCCTTTGAGCTTTGCCGCAATCAGCCGCTGGTCCTTGAGGGTGTGCCCGAGTTCGGCGTATATCGGGGCATGCAGCGTCCAGTTAAACTGTTTCAGATAGTTGGCAATAGAGGCCAGGATGTCGGGGATGGAATTCCAGACATCCCGCTTGTCGTCGCCGTCGAAGCTGACTGCGTAGGCGCGAAAGGATGAGGGAATAAATTGAGTCTGGCCGAAAGCCCCGGCATAAGAACCCCGAATCGAGCGGGGATCGACATTGTTTTCCCGGCAGAGAACCAGGAAGTGAACCAGCTGTTTACGAAAAAAACTTGATCGCCTGGGGTAGGCGTCAAATAAGGTGTTGAGTGTCTGCAGCACATTAAAGCCGCCCTGATGGGTGCCGTATCTGGTTTCAATACCCCAGATGGCAACAACGACCTCCCGGTCGACGCCTAATTTTTCTTCTATTTTATCCAGGAGCTCGCGGTACTCCTGTACCTTCTTTTTTCCGGTGGCTATGGTTTTGTCGGTGATGAACAGGGGACTGTATTTATAGTAGGGCTTGGCTTCCCACTGCTTGTCCATCAGTTCCAGAACCCGTTTGGATATTTTTTGATTTTTAAAAATCGACTGCAGCTGCTGGTCGGTAAAGTGATGCTTATTTTTCAACTCGGCAAAGAGCTGCTGGTATTTTTTCTGCTGCAGGTCGATGGGCTGGCCGTCTTTGACCAGATCCGCCGCCTTTGGTTTTGCGGCCTGAATGTCTGTACCGGTCAGGAGGAGGCAGAACGCAAGAACAGCGAGCATGAGCAGCAGAGAGGATCCGGTAAAAATGCAATTACGCATGGAAGGTGTCATGAGTCGCATGGGATACAAAAAATCCTTAGGCGGAGAATTGATCTGAAAAGGCAGCAAGAAAGGCGTCTTTC
>CAZPXI010000469.1:0-2254 GCA_964590715.1 uncultured Desulfobulbus sp. | reverse complement strand
CGGGATAAACATGGCAAAAAGATGTCCAAGTCCACGGGTAACGTCATTGATCCCCTGGTTATGAACGACCAGTACGGAACCGATGCCTTTCGTTTTACCCTGACCGCCTTTGCCGCCCAGGGCCGTGAAATCCGTATGGATGAAGAACGGATTGAGGGCTATCGCCGTTTCATCAACAAGCTGTGGAATGCGGCCCGGTTTGCCCAGATGCACATCAAGGATGCCGATCCGGAAATAACCGGTGTCTGCGCAGATCCATCGAATCTGCCCCTGCCGCATCGCTGGATACTCAGTCGCACCAATAGAACCATTGTCGAGGTTCGGGCGGCCCTTGACGGCTACAACTTTAACGAGATTGCATCCAACCTGTACCAGTTTACCTGGCATGCCTTTTGTGACTGGTACGTGGAGTGGATCAAGGCCGACCTGTACGGCGATGACGAAACTGCCCGGAAAAATGCCCGCGGCGTACTGCTCTGCGTGCTGGAAAACATTTTAAAACTGCAGCATCCGGTGACCCCATTTGTGACTGAGGAGATCTGGAGTCAATTGCCCGGCGAGCGCAGGACCATTATGCTGGAATCCTTCCCGGAAGAGAACCCGGCCTGGCAGAATGATGAGGCCGAGGCGTCCATGGAACTTCTTATGGCGGTGATTTCAGGTCTTCGTACCATCCGTACCGAGGCGGAACTGCATCCGACCGCAAAAATCTCTGCGGTTGTTATAGCGCCGGATAAGGATAAACGGGAACTGCTTGAAGCGTTTGCCGGTTCCATCAGTGCAATGGTTCGGGCCGAGAAACTTGAAATTGTTGCCCAGGGAACGGTTCCCGATGACGCCGGTCACGCCTTGATACAGGATGTAGAGCTGGTGGTGCCGCTGTCCGGACTTATTGATGTGGAGGCGGAACTGGCCAAACTTGACCGGGAACGCCGGAAACTGGACAAGGAGCTTGCCCGGGTGCAGGGCAAACTCAGTAATGAAAAGTTTTTAAATAATGCACCCGAGGCGGTTGTGGAGAAGGAACGGGATAAAGAAACTGAATTCAAGGTCAGGCTTGCCAAGAACGAAGAATCCGTGGCCCGGTTGAAAAAACTGCAGTAGGGCTCACCCCTGCTGGTGATTTTGAGATGAACCCTAAACCGGAATCTGTACCTCTTGTTGAGGATGCTTTGCAGAATGGTATGTGTGAGGAATGAGCATGGACAGTTTCCTTCTTGACCGTCAGTTGCACAGGTTCCTTGAAGAGGACCTGGAGCATGGTGATATCACCACCGATGCCGTTTTTGATCAGGAGACGGCTTCGGCCAGGCTGGTAGCCCGGGAACCGCTGGTTTCCTGCGGCATGGAGCAGGTGGCGGCCCGGGTCTTCTGCCTGCTTGGAGGGAGGCTGGAGTTCGGGCAGATGGCAGCCGACGGCGGCCGGAAGAAAACAGGAGAGGTTCTGCTGACGGTCCAGGGTCCGGTTCGAACCCTGTTGCGTGGTGAGCGGGTCGCTCTTAATCTGATTCAGCGCCTGTGTGGAATAGCCACCCTGACCCGGGCATTTGTCGACCGGGTCCAGGGGCTGCCGGTACAAATCGTTGATACCCGCAAGACAACGCCGGGCCTGCGGATGCTGGAGAAATATGCAGTCCGCTGCGGAGGAGGCCGAAATCACCGCTACAGCCTCAGTGACGGGGTGATGCTCAAAGATAATCATATCGCCGCCTGCGGCTCCATCACCAAGGCCGTGGATCGTCTGCGCCGCCGCATACCACATACTCTAAAAATTGAGGTGGAGTGTGATACCCCGGCCCAGGTAGAGGAATGTCTTGCCTGCGGGGTGGAGATTATCATGCTGGATAACATGGATACTGCAACCATGGCTGAAGCCGTTCAACGCATCGACGGGAAAGCACTGGTGGAGGCTTCGGGTGGGATCAAGCTTGAGAGCGTGCGGGCAATCGCTGAAACCGGGGTTGATTTCATTTCCATAGGCGGATTGACTCACTCCGCTCCCGCCGTTGACATAGGCATGGACTGGATTTAACGGCGGCAAATTGTAATTCCAAATTCATAAATCGTACTCCAGGTTCATCCCATGCGCCTCTTTGTTGCCATAGATCTTCCGGAGGCTGTACAAGATCGACTTTCTTTGCTCTGTTGCGGCCTGCCCGGAGCGCGTTGGGTGACTCCCGAGCAGATACACCTGACCCTGCGTTTTATCGGTGAAGTGGACGGCGGTCTTTTCCTGGACATACGGGATGCACTG
>CAZPXI010000468.1:0-2258 GCA_964590715.1 uncultured Desulfobulbus sp. | reverse complement strand
CTAGCTTACTGAAAAACATATTCAAGAAAAAGAGCATGAGGTTCTCCTGAATGGCTGTAAAACAACAAGAGACCAGCGAATGTTTCCTGACCAATACCTTTGGAGACAAATTTTTATACAGCCTGAATCATAACACACTCAATCAAACCGGAGCCGGCCACCAACATCGGTTACGATTTGAGCACCTTGCGGATCAGCAGGATACCCTTTTTATCGTCATCGGGTCCGACTCCGGCACGCTTCTACCCTATTTAAACTCACTGACGATAGCATCAGGGACAAGGTTCCTTGTTCTTGAACCCGATCATATTTTCCCACTGATTTCTTCGGAAATCCCTGAATCTACCACCTCTGACATTGTCAACTTTGTTCCGGCCGAAGACTTTAAAACCGCTACCGACGAGGTCCGGATCAATCGATACATCTATGCTGGTAAAGTCAAAATAATCAAATCGCTGGCCGCTGAATACGACTTCATTAGTGAATACCAGGATCTTTTCTTTTCCATCCAGACCATTTGCAACCAGCAGGAATACCTGGTTCGCCATCGTTTAACAGGTAAGCCCTTTAAACTTGCCCAGTTAATAAATATTGCTGATAATCATACATTTTCCTCCTGCCTGAAAAATACCTTTCAAGGAAAAACAGCTGTCCTCCTTGCAGGTGGGCCGTCACTCGATGAAATTCTCCCCTGGGTGGTGAAAAATAAGGATTCAATGCTCATCCTTGCGGTTTCAAGAATCAGTCGGCGGCTATTGGAGGTCGGTCTTACTCCGGATATTATTTTCTCTATCGATCCGCACCAGGTGAGTTTTGATGTAAGTAAGGAGATGCTGCACTTCTGGAAAGATTCTCTTTTCATACACAGCTACCACGTCTCTCCTCTGTTGCTGGGTCAATGGCAGGGCAACAATATTTACCTGGGCAATCGCTTTCCCTGGAAAAGCAAAATGAATAAGGAAAGCTTACCCATGGCCGGACCGACTGTTTCCAATACGGCCCTGTCTGTTGCCGTTGAAATGGGAATCAGCCAACTTATCCTTGCCGGGGTGGATCTCTGCCATAACAGAGAAGGATATACCCATGCCAGCGGCAGCAACGAACATCTTGCCGGGCCGCAACTTGCCCAGACAACGACCCAGGTGCTGACCAACGGCGGATGGATGGCAGAAACAACCAGCGATTTTCTCTCAGCCATTGACATTCTCGCTTTGCAGGTTGAACATGCCTCGAAAAACGTTACAACAGTTATCAATCCTGCTCCGGGGGCGGCACAGGTTGATGGAGTACAGTATATTCCGCTGAAAAGCATTCAACTGAATCCGGTTTCACCTCCTGCAACAGTAACGTTGAAAAATCTCTCAACACGGCCATCTCTTGAACAACGAAAAGCAGATTTACAGAACGTCCAGAAAGAGCTTCGCTGGATAACGGGCCAACTCATCCAGATCAGAAAACTCTGTCGGGAAGCCCTGCACTGCAATGAAGGCCTCTTTGGTCGCAAGGGTAAAAGACAGGACTTCAAGTATAAGAAACGGATGGATAAAATTGAGCGAAAGTTAAACTCAACCTATGGCAGGAGCTCGGTGCTTGTTAAGGAGTACGGGGCCTATGATTTACTGCAGATGGCCATTCTAAAGCCAGATGAGGACTGGACGGACCAAGAAATAGAAGACGCGGCAACAACCTATTACACCAAATATATTGAAACCACCGACCAACTCCTGGAGTTGATTGAGAAAACAAAGCAGAGAATCCGGAGCCGATTAAATGAAGATGCCACCGCCCCTGACTTTGAGCTTCTTTTTTCCAGATGGCAGCAGGAACGTATTCCCGGCCGCCTGTATGTCTGGTTATCGCACCATGGTCGACAGATGGAAAATCTGCCGGTAGACATACAACGCACAGCCGGACAGCTGGCTGAGGATTTTTCCCGACAGATGGACAAAGCGGCTGACAGCGCTCACATGCAGAGAAGCAAAAAATTTGCCGATCTCAAGGAGATGAGGGGAAAAATCCTGATGTATTTTCAAAAAAAAGACACCCAGGCCCTTGAAAATCTACAGGCCTCTCTTGAAAAACACCAAAATCCAGATGCAGAAAAATATCTGTATCTCTGCCGGGGTCTTTTTAATGAACTCAATGCACAGTGGGATCAGGCTGTTGATGCCTACCAACAGCTTTTTGAAGCACAGGACGAGGTCTTGCTGGAAGATGCTTTGTTACGAATCACCTCTATCTCTTTATCAAGAAACGAC
>CAZPXI010000467.1:0-2259 GCA_964590715.1 uncultured Desulfobulbus sp. | reverse complement strand
TCGGCGTTGGAACCCATGCCTCCACCTTTGGCGGTAATCCGGTCGCGGCGGCAGCGGCGGTTGCGGTTATGAAGATCATGCTGGCCGATGGTTTTTTTGAACAGGTCGGTCGGATGAGTAACTATTTTATCGATCGGTTGCAGGAAGTTGCCGAGGCCTTTCCAACCATTGCCACCGGCGTTCGGGGCCGGGGCATGCTGCTCGGTCTGGTGTTGACGGACAAGGGGATCGATCACGGGACGGAGATCGTCGGCAAGCTGTTTGAACGCGGCATGCTGATCAACTTTGCCGGTATGCGGGTGCTGCGCTTTATTCCGCCGCTGATCGTGAGCAGGGAAGAAATTGATCAACTCATTGATGCACTCAAAGAGGTCCTGGAGGGGTTCAGCTAAGCGGGTTCCACGTTTACAGGGCGTGCCTATCCATATCTTCTGCTTTCGACCATGGACTGGATTTCCCTGTTTGCCGTTGCCCCGGCCATGGATGCCTTTGCGGTTTCTCTTGCCGTCGGGGCGGTCCTGCGGCCGGTCACCTTTCGCCGTTGTTTTCGGCCGGTTTTCGATACCGCCAGTGCCAGGATTCCCAGGGATGGTGCCGGTTGTTTTTCGGGTAGGTTTCTGAAAAGCCATACTCTCCGGCATGTTCACGCAGCCAGCCGTAGGCCGGAGTCTTTGCAAAACGCCAGTTGCCGGGGCTGAAATCGACAACAGTGCCGAGCATGTGCTCGGAGTAACCGGGCGGGGCCACGTAGCGGACCAGATCCTCAAAGCTGCGGCCCTTTTTCATGAGTTTCGTAAATATCTTTCGTTGATACCAGAGACTGCGGTAGCCGGAATCAACACGCAGTGACACCCCATCCTTCCGTGCTGCATCCGCCATACGAACCAGGGCGTCCCTGGCCTCCCGGAGAATATATATGCTGGTCTGATCTTTGGTCAGTTCAGGCGGGATCCGAACCAGGGCAGGGGTTTTCAACGGCGGCGCGTCCAGCTTCTGGCCGATCCAGGCCTGGGGTACGGGATAGGTTGTTCCGCCGATTGTTACGGTTTCCTCGGGTGCAGGCGCTTCAACGCTTCTGCTTTCCACCGGGGCAGGTGCGGGCGAGGGGGTCGCTGACACGCACCCCACGGAGACGATACAGAAGAACAGGGGTATAAACCGGCAAAGATTGATCATTAGCTTTTTTGGGTATTATCTGTGAAATTGTTTACTGCTTCTGCCGTTTCTGGTGAGAGAGATCCTCAATTACCGCCCAGACCCCGTTTTTTTGTTTATGGGCGTACCGTTCAAAGCGGATCCACTCTTCGCAGACCGGTTGCGTACACTTCTTCCGGTTGACCAGTCCGTAGCCGGATCGGAGAATAAATGCATTCAGGCTTTGACCGTTGATGGAGACCCGGGCAAGAACCCGCTCCTGTCCGTCAATGGTTATTGGGTTGATTTTAACCGTTTTCCCTGCAATTTTGGACTTGGTCAGATTCCCGGCCTGTATCCCGAGGGATGTTTTCGGGGCCGGACATTCAAGACCATAGAGTTTGATAACCTGCTGTCGGTCCTTTTTAAGCGCGATAAACGTGTCTCCACTGAGCACCTTGACGACCTTACCGTTCCAGGCATGGGCCGGAGAGGACAGCAGCAGGAGCGTGAACAGGAAGAAAACCGCCGGGAATTTCATGGGGAGTCCGATTGTTTTACGGTTGACTGCCGGTCTCTGTAATAGGTGCCGAAGCGTTGATCCAGACCGGTGACATGCTTCCGGACCCAGTCGGTCAGCTCCCGGCGCAGGGTGTCGACAAGCTCCCGATTCAATCCTTTTTTTTGGAACTCTTCGTAGATTTCAACAAAGCGGTCTGCAAAGGCCCGGTGGGCTTCCTGCTGCTCGGCCAGTCCGGGATAGTTGGATTCTACCATGTATTTTTCTTCCATGGTAAAATGTCTGGCCGCATATTCCCCCATATGGATGAGCATGGCGTCAATTCCTTCCGAACGGATACCGGCCTCCAGTTCGGCATCAAGCTCGTTGCTCAGGCGAAACAGCTGTCGGTGCTGGGTATCGACCACCGGGATCCCCAGGGCATATTTTTTTTTCCATTCCATAACAGATCTCCAGGCTCATGTTGATCCATTGTGCCACGTTTGTCGGCTCAACGCAAACAGGGAAAATACCGTGGGAGGAATTTTAAAAAATTGATACAATGGTCAGGCAATGTCTTTTTTATGATGAGGAAAAGAGGTGAAAAACTTGACAGCTTCTCTGGA
>CAZPXI010000466.1:0-2266 GCA_964590715.1 uncultured Desulfobulbus sp. | reverse complement strand
CACTCGGCCACGCATATACCGCATGCGCGACAGGTCTCCACATCAATATGGGCAAAACCACCGGCATCGATCTTGGGAATATCCCATGGGCAGACCCGCACGCAGGTCAGGCAGGAGACGCAGAGATCACGCTGTACCTCGGCGGCCTTGCCCTTTTCCACCAGTTGCTCCGGGGTAACATAGCCTTTTTTCAAGGCCAGTTTTGCAAGCGCACCCATGATATCGGCAAAACTCACATCCTGCGGACAGACAAAGACACAGCTGCGACAGCCGGAACAGTACCAGAGCAGGTCGGAGTCAAGCAGACGCTCTTCCATGCCCATGCGGACCATATGGATAATTTTACGGGGATCAAACTCAGGGATTGCCTGGCTCACCGGGCAGGCACCGCTGCAGGCACCACAGGAAAAACAGGAGTTTAAATGGGCTCCACCCGGCTGAGCTACAACCTCAGCGCTGAAACCGGGATTTGTGTCCATAGCTTTTTTCGTCATGTGCACACCAGAACGTTCTAGTTTTCAATCTGTTCCCCGGTTACAGGGAACTCTTTTGGACAAAAGAAGAAAGGAGGTCTGGGGAACTGAAAACATCTCTCCCGCCTCATTGAAACGTAAAGATGAAAATGCTACCGTATTTTTACGCTTTTGTCAAGATGAGGCAAGAAAAACAAGAGGAACGGGCAACAAATAGTAGCGTATGGATATTGTACCAAAAGAACGACTATTTTTTCAAAAGAAGCAAGGTGTACACTTGCTGTAACATGCCGAGGGTCTGTGGAGCGGGAGGGGGCTTGCTTGAGATTTTTGAAAAATACCCGCTGAGTTCACCGGTGTAATCACTTTCCGCCTGGGCATTATAGGCGGTCATGGTAAAATAGTATTGTCCATCAAGGTCATACAGGGTGCATTTCGGCGTCTCGCCATACAGCCCTTCGCAATATACATCACTATCGGTGTAGGTCTCACAGACAGGGCCGGAATCCGTCAGCCGGCATCGCTGTGAATCGGTAAAATCAAGATAATAGGTATAGGAAAAACCTGACTTGAGAACTCCAGCGGCAGCAAAACGCGAGTCGGCCCCATAGTACAGTCGATATCCAACAACATTATCCGTCTGGGGATTGGCCCGCCAGGAAAAGGATACCTGATCTGCCGCCAGAGCGGAGGAAAAGCCACCAACGACAAGAAAACAACAAAGAAGGCAAATCCGGCAGGATCTAAAGACGCCCTCGAATACTCGAGGGCCTGTTGAAGATGGGATACTGTCCATAGGGGTAATCGGCTCCGAAGGCTGTAAAGGTACAAAAGTCTCTAGACAAACTTTCTCTTACACAGCACATTCCATGCCAATATCACATTACAATCACCAAATTCATGTAAATTGTATAACCCCTTGTTATGCAAGAGTTTCAACAGATCGAGATGGACCATTTCTCATATCATTACACTCGACGGTCACACCTACGGTGTAGTACAATATCATTTTTGTTACTGCAAGGAAAAAGAAACTGTTCAGATGGGGCAATAAATTACCCTAAACGCTGACCTGTAACTGTTCTGGAGCGCCTTAGATTCGGAGTCTCGTACCTCGCTACCTAGGACTGCAAAACGTACTTATGCTACTCCAGCATGAAAGCATCAGGTCGATTCCACCTGGGACGGGCACCCTTGCCCTATCAAAAACAAGTCGTCATTTTGCGACTTATTATCTTATTGTTTTAACGTTCTTTTTACACAATATTGCATATCAAGTCGCAAAAAAACGACATGCACACTATTGCTTAAAGAGGGAGGGGACGATGTGGTGCCGATTGAGCAGTTTATAAAAATCCGTACGGTTCCGGTGGGCTATCCTTGCCGCCTGAGAGACATTGCCGCGTGTGGTCTGCAGCAGTTGAATAAGATACTGCTGTTCAAACTGGCGACGCGCCTCAACAAGGGGCAGGATCTTACGTTGATGTTGCTTGATGGCGTCATGAAGCAGCTCCTCTGCGATCAAAGGAGTGGTTGACAGGGCAACCGCATGTTCCACAACATTATAGAGTTGGCGCACGTTTCCAGGCCAGGCCGCATCAACGAGCACCTGCATGGCCCCGGGGGTGAACTTCTTGACCTGATGATCCCTTTCGTCCACCAGATTATTAATAAAATATTCCACCAGCAGCGGGATATCTTCCTTGCGCTCATTTAACGGCGGCAGTTCCAGGCTGACCACATTCAAACGGTAGAACAGATCTTCACGGAACTTCTTCTGCTCAATCGCCTCC
>CAZPXI010000465.1:0-2267 GCA_964590715.1 uncultured Desulfobulbus sp. | reverse complement strand
ATCCTGTCCTCGGCCACCATCGGCAACCCGGAAGAACTCGGCAGCGGACTGCTCTCCGCACCGGTTGAAGTCATTACCGAATCAGGGGCTCCACAACCGGCGAGAAATGTAATTCTGCTCAACCCGCTGGATTCGGCAGCAACCACGGCGACAATGCTCCTTGAATCGGCCATCCACCGGCAACTGCGAACCATAGTCTATACCCAGTCCCGTAAAATGACCGAGCTGATCACCATCTGGTGCGAGAAACGTTTAAAGGAAAACAAAGGCCGCATCGCCTCCTACCGGGCAGGATTTCTGCCTGAAGACCGACGCCGGATTGAACAACGACTCTCAAGTGGTGATTTGCTGGGCGTCATCTCGACCTCGGCCCTGGAACTCGGCATTGATATCGGCGGGCTCGATATCTGCCTGCTGGTCGGCTACCCAGGTTCCATGATGGCCACCTGGCAGCGGGCCGGCAGGGTCGGACGCGACGGCCGGGAATCCCTCCTTGTCCTGATCGGTCATGAAGATGCCCTTGACCAGCACTTTATGCGAAATCCGGATGACTTTTTTAAGCGCGGCGTTGAACCGGTGGTTCTCAATCCAGACAATGAAAACATTGCCGCCCGTCACCTGGTGTGCGCTGCGGCTGAAAATCCACTGACAACAACCGACGAACTCTTGAGCCAGGGTAAATACACCTCGCTCATATCCTCGCTTGTACTCAAAGGCAAGCTGCTCCAGACCGCGGACGGCGCCACATGGTTTTCCGCCCGTACATATCCGCAGCGCAAGGTCAACCTGCGAGGTGCAGGTGACCGCTTTATTTTATATTCCGCAACAGACCGTTCCATTCTCGGTGAAATCGACGGTCACCGTGCCTGTACCGAGTGTCATCAGGGAGCCATTTACCTGCACATGGCCAAGACCTGGCTGGTCACCTCTCTTGATCTTGAAGCACGAGAAATCCTGGTCGAACCTGTCCGGCCGAGCTATTACACCCGGGCCATGGTTGATAAGAACACCGAGATTCTTGCCGCCGAACAGGTCATCTCCTGCGGGGCAGGCACACTCCATTTCGGCCGCCTGCGGGTCACGGAACACATAACCGGCTATCATAAGATTCTTACCGGCAGGCAACAGATCATTGCCCGCCTGCCGCTGGATCTGCCGCCGCAGGTTTTTGAGACCAAGGGTTTATGGCTGGAAATCCCTTTGAAAATGCAAAAGGAGTTGGAAGAGAAAAAAATACACTTCATGGGCAGTATCCACGCCCTGGAACACGCAATCATCGGCACAATGCCGCTGCTCATTCTCTGTGACCGCAATGATATAGGCGGAATCTCCTATCCCTTTCACGAACAGCTGCAAAAACCGGCCGTCTTCATCTATGACGGGTATGCCGGCGGGATCGGCCTCTGCGAAAAGGGTTTTTCCCAGGCCCGTGAACTTCTGGAGCAGACCAGGAAAATCGTCACCGGATGTGATTGTGATTTAGGCTGCCCCTCCTGCGTCCATTCGCCTAAATGCGGCTCCGGAAACCGGCCTATTGACAAAAACGGCTGTATATTGCTGTTTGAGCGACTGCTTGATCCAAGAGGAGAATCAGCTGCCCTCAGTCGGCCGCAGCTGAAAATACTTCAACCAAAACCGGTTGTTTCCTATAAAAAACTTCCACGGCGATATGGTGTTTTTGATCTGGAAACCAAGCGCTCAGCCAAAGAGGTCGGCGGCTGGCACAGGGCCGACCGGATGGGCATCTCCATGGCCGTGGTGTACGACGGCCTTGAGGATACATTTTTTTCCTATGAGGAAGATGAGATCCCCAGCCTCCTGGAGCACCTTTTTAGGCTTGAGCTGGTGGTGGGATTTAATAATAAACGATTCGACAATAAGGTATTATCTGCATACACATCAAAAAATCTCTCCAGCCTCCCCTCCCTGGACATCCTGGAAGAGATCACCCGTCAACTTGGCTACAGGTTAAGCCTTGATCGACTGGCAGAGCATACCCTGGGCGTGAAGAAAAGCGGCGACGGTCTGCAGGCCTTGCGCTGGTACAAACAGGGAGAAATAGAAAAAATACGAACGTACTGCAGAAAGGATGTGGAGATAACCAGAGATCTCTTTCTGCACGGGCTCCGGCAGCAGCACCTGCTCTTTCAAAACAAAGCGAAAAAGGTAGTGCGGCTGCCGGTGGATTTTTCCAGAGCCATTCAGAAACTCTGTTAAACAACAGGAGGCCGGCTCTTTTTTTCAGGGTGAAATCAGGGCCAGATCAG
>CAZPXI010000464.1:0-2271 GCA_964590715.1 uncultured Desulfobulbus sp. | reverse complement strand
AAAGGGAACCCTGTACTGCAAGGTTTTTCAAGGCGCGGATTTTCCGGAGTTCATCCAGGAGTGCAAGCCGTTGTTTGAGACCGTCAAGGTCGTTAAACCGGAGAGTTCCCGCCGGGAGAGTCGAGAGGTTTTTGTGTTGGGGCGCGGATTTAAACCACCTTCCCGCAAATCGGGTTAAGCTGCGGATGGTTACGGGTTAGGAATCTGAACATATTGTATTTTTAAGGAGTTGAACAGTGTCAGGACATTCAAAGTGGAGCACCATTAAACGGAAAAAGGGTGCCAATGATGCCAAGAGAGGGAAAATATTCACCAAGTTGATCAAGGAGATTACCATTGCGGCCCGAATGGGCGGTGGTGACCCCGATGGCAACCCAAGACTCAGGACTGCTATCATTGCGGCAAAATCCGAGAATATGCCCAAGGATAATATTGCCAGAGCGATTAAAAAGGGAACCGGTGATCTTGACGGCGCAGTCTACGAGGAAATTTTGTATGAGGGCTACGGCCCCGGCGGCATAGCGGTTCTGGTGGAGACCATGACCGACAATAAAAACCGGACCGTTGCCGATGTACGCCATTTTTTTGCAAAAAGCGGCGGCAATCTCGGCGAGTCCGGCTGTGTGGCCTGGATGTTTGATAAAAAGGGCTCTATCACAGTTGATCGGGAAGGGGTCGACGAGGACGAACTGATGGATCTGGCCATTGAGGCCGGTGCAGAGGATGTAATTGAAGATGAAACCACCTTTCAGATTCTGACCGAGCCCGATGACTTCAGTGAAGTTGTGGAAAATCTTGAAAAGAGCGGAGTCAAGTGTCTTGAGGCTTCAATTACCATGATTCCAAAGAATACGATTGAGGTGGATGCTGAGAAAACCGCCAGGTCGTTGATGAAGCTGCTGGATAACCTTGAAGATAACGATGATGTGCAGAAGGTGCATGCCAACTTCGATATCTCCGATGAACTGATGGAAACCCTGTCCTGATTGATGCGGCTCGCTCTGTCGGAAACCGGAACTTTGCCGGTGAAGACCGCTTCAGATAGGCCGAATGCATCCGACGGCATATGGCATGCGAATTCTCGGTATTGATCCGGGCTCGCGGGTAACCGGGTACGGTGTTATCGACTGCCGGGGATCGGAGATAGGTTTTATTACCTGCGGCACCATTCGCATGCAGGCGGAAAGCGACTTTTCCCGGCGTCTGTTCATGATTTTTGAAGGATTGTGCAAGGTTATTGAAGAGCACCGGCCCGAGGTCGCGGCCGTGGAAGACCTGTTTGTGGCCCATAATCCCCGGTCCGCCCTTAAACTGGGGCAGGCCCGGGGAGCGGCGATTGTGGCTGCCCGGCAGCGGCAGTTGCCGGTTTTTGATTATACGCCGAGAAAGATCAAGCAGGCTGTGGCCGGCTACGGACAGGCTGAAAAAGGCCAGATTCAGGAGATGGTCCGGGTTCTGCTTGAGCTCAGCGCCGTGCCGACTTCGGATGCCGCCGATGCCCTTGCCGTTGCTCTCTGTCATGCAAATCATAGGCATACTGCTCCCTTTGTCGATTAAATGTTAACCATTTTCAAACCCTAATCCCTAGTCCCCAATCCCTAACCCCTGAAATATGATAGCCTCGCTCAGCGGAAAAATTTTCAATAAACAGATTGATTCCCTTATCCTTGATGTCGGCGGGGTCGGCTACGAGGTGATGATTTCCAGCCGGACCTATGATGCGTTGCCGTCTGTGGGCGAGGATGCCTTTCTCCTGATCCGGACCAACGTGCGGGAAGATGCCATCACCCTGTACGGTTTTTGTGAGCAGGAGGAAAAAGAGCTTTTCCTGCTGCTCAACTCCGTGTCCGGAATCGGGCCCAAACTGGCCCTTGGCATCCTCTCCGGGATCAGTGCCCCAGAGTTATGTCAGGCAATCAGCACCAAGGATTTTGCCCGCTTGACCGCCCTGTCCGGGGTGGGGAAAAAGACCGCCCAGCGCCTCTGTGTGGAACTTGGCGAAAAGGTTGGTGCCCTGTCCTCGATG
Organism: uncultured Desulfobulbus sp.; assembly: GCA_964590715.1. Lineage (GTDB taxonomy): Bacteria > Desulfobacterota > Desulfobulbia > Desulfobulbales > Desulfobulbaceae > DRLX01. The sequence goes on along the minus strand of CAZPXI010000464.1, from coordinate 245 downwards.
ACCAGCATGCCGGGTGCCGTGCCTGCGGCAGAGGTGGCGGTTGAGGGTTTTGCCATGCAGGATGCGGTTTCGGCCCTGGTCAATCTCGGCTATCCCCGCAATACGGCCTGGCAGGCGCTCCGCTCCATTCAGCAGCGGGATCCCGAGGCGGCGGCTCAGATGAAGGTGGAAGAGCTGCTCCGCCTTGCTCTGCAGGCCATGGCCTGAACCGCCGGAGGCGGGTAACTTTACACAAATTCTTAATC
>CAZPXI010000463.1:0-2311 GCA_964590715.1 uncultured Desulfobulbus sp. | reverse complement strand
AGGGCCTTATAATAATATCGGTTCAGGTCAAAGAGACCGGCCTGAACCGGTTGATCCAGAAAAAAACGTTTCTGGAACCAGTCGTAACGGCCCCAGAAGTCATCGTCGGCCCGGTTGACGCTGTAAGTATGCAGGCGCTGGAATTCCTGTTCGGTTCCCTGCATATTGGCCAGCAGGTCGAGAAAATCAGGGAGCTGATCAAGGGTGACGTCAAAAAAATAATTGGGATAGGAGCCGATAAAACCTTCCAGGATATCAACCCGATCCCTGGAGCTGTCGAGAACATCCTTTTCCCCGAAGAGATAGGTTACATTGTCATGCCAGCGGTTGACCACCAGGGAGGCAACAACGTCTTTTCTGTCCGGTATTCGAATCCGCAGATAGGCCAGATTGGTATTGTAGTCATTAAACAGACGGACAAAAGAGGTGCCCGGCCTTGACACCGCCCGTAACCCCTGGAGGAAATCGTCAATGGTTTTATATTGATCCGGCAACGGCGGGTGGCTTGCACCGCCGGGAAAATAGTTGATCGGGTCAAAAGTAATTTCCGTCTGCGGCAGAATACGGCTGTCCACGACCTGCTCAATGAATTCTCTTTTACTCTCTGATGTATTGAAGGTAATCCCAGTGGGCATATCGGTCTGAAATGTATGAATATCCTTGTACTTGACATCTTCATACCAGGACTGGATCATTGCTTTACGCTGGTCCGGAGGCATAAACTGGAGAAAGTAGCTCTCGCCCTCCACCCGCAGGGTATCCATATAGAGGCGGACCGCCAGTTGATGGCCCAGGGTGCCGTAGACATCAAAACCAGCCACCAGAGCATAATAGATCCGTTCAAGCAGCGGATAATCGATAACCCACATGGTTCGGGGCAATTCGCCGAGCACCCCCTTGTGAACCGAGGCACTGTCAAAATGACGATACACGGTCAGCAAAGGACTGTCGGATGCTTTTTCTCCCTTCCAGATGGCGTCATAGCCAAGGCCGTTAAAGTAGTGGGCGGCATAGAAATCCTGCCTGGCTTTAAAAAACTTCTGTACGGCTTTATGGTACGGGTTGTCGAGCAGGTCAAAGACCGGGAACCGGCTGCCCTGTTCAATGGGCATGATCAGGTCATCCTGATGGAGACGCAGAAATCCTGGAAATCGGACACTCAGATCAAATTCCGGATCCATAAACATGACCCAGAAATGATCCGGAATCACGCTGAGGGCAATCTGTCCCTTGCAGACCGGGCCGCGAATAAAGGTCATGACTATATATTGAGCATGATCGAGTAGAAACCGGTAACGGGAACGGGGCGGAATCTGTTCAAAGGCGGCAAAAGGGTTGGCGCTCAGCTTGGTGTCATAGCTGAGTTCATGCGGTTCCTGCAGCCATTGCGGTTCAATGAACAATTCCTGCAATCGGGCGAGTTCAGCCTCATCCAGGGTAAAAACCATGTGGGTTTTGTGGACGATGGTCGAATAGATACGACGGAAGCGATAGTAAACCCGGTCGGTCCGGGGATCATCATAGGGCCTGACGGTGGCGATCAGGTCGATGGGTTTTCCCGGTGGAGTGCGTGAGCGTACAAGTTCATAATAGGATTCCCCGCTTGCATCAAAGGTGATCTGGGCCAGGAAGAGATGTTCGTACAGATATCTTGCGGTGACACTATGCTTGGCATCGTCCTGATTGAAAAAAGATTCCCAGCGCTTGATTGCGGCGATATCTTTTTTTGCCGGGGCGGAAAGCAGTGTCTGCTGCTCGGCCGAAGGACCCTTCGCCCCTTGGGACAGCCAACCGGCGATGGTGGCAAACTCTTCTTTTTTTAAGGGTGGAAAACCAAACGGCATGCCGCGGTTGGGATGTTTTTTGAGATATTTACCAAGCTCACTGCCGTTTTCGGCGCAGGTGAGGTCTTCGGCCTCGGAAAAATACTCTCCGGTACTCTTCGGGTTGTCCATCTTGTGATTGAGCAGCTCCAGCATCAGGGAATCGTTAAAACCCAGCCCTGCACTGTTGGCGGTCACGCTGGTGAATCCTTTTTTACGCCACTCTTCCGTGGTCTGGGCATCAATGAATAACCGGGTCGGATCCATGGTCTTCAGCCGGGTGGCATTGTAAATCCTTTTCTTGCTGGCACCGCGGTCCAGGCCGTCATAGGAGCTCAGCTTCAACTGACACGGAGAATTATAACAGGAGTGACAGACCACACAACGGCTGTCCAGAATCGGTTTGACCTCTGCGAGATACTCAATCGGCCGGTCCGGAATCTGAATGGCAACAGGGGGCAGAGGTTTGGGGGCACAGGCGGCAAGGG
>CAZPXI010000462.1:0-2313 GCA_964590715.1 uncultured Desulfobulbus sp. | reverse complement strand
CGAAGGGTAACTGACCTCAAGCAGATCAGCCGCTTTACTTTTGTTTCCTCCAGTGGCTTCAAGGGCGCGGCTGATCAGACTTCTTTCCATTATCTTCCGCCCTTTTTTAATAGAAAACCCTTCAAAAAAATCATCCAATCTTCTTGATTGATATTTTGTGCCGAACTCAGACGGCAGATTTTCAGGGAGAAGAATCTTTTTTTCGGCTAAAATCACAGCCCGTTCAATTACATTTTCCAGTTCCCGCACGTTGCCGGGCCAGGAGTGCTGTAATAAGAGATTCATGGCTGCCGGTGACACTCCTTGAATCTCAATATTGAGCTGTTCTGAAAAATTATCGATAAAAAAACGGCATAAATGACCAACATCTCCACCACGTTCCCGGAGAGGTGGAATATGTATATTAACGACATTCAGACGATAAAATAGATCTTCCCGAAAACGTCCCTCCCGGACCTCCTCTGCAAGTGCCCTGGCCGTTGCGGCAACTACCCGGACATCAATTTTCCGGGACCTGGCGGCTCCTACCGGCCGAATTTCCTGTTCCTGCAAGACCCGGAGCAATTTCACCTGCATGGATAAAGGTAATTCCCCGACTTCGTCAAGAAAAATGGTCCCTTTATCAGCTTCGGCGAACAATCCTTTTTTATCCCGGTCCGCCCCGGTAAAAGCGCCTTTTTGATAGCCGAAGAACTCACTCTCAAGGAGGTTTTCAGGAACCCCGCCACAGTTTACGGCAACAAAAGGTTCGTCAGCTCTGGGACTTGCATCATGCAACCCGCGCGCGACCAACTCTTTTCCGGTACCGGATTCCCCGGTTACCAAAACAGTTGTCGGGTGGACCGCCACTTTCCGGGCCAGAGTAAAGATCTCCTGCATTCTCTTGCTATTTCCAACCATACGACCAAAGCTGAACTCCTTCTCTCTTCCGGCCAGCTGCCTGCGAAGATCGGCATTCTCACGCTGAAGCCGCTCCCGTTCCTGGGCCTTTTTCAACACCAGCAGGATTTCTTCCGCCTTAAACGGTTTGGAAATGTAATCATAGGCACCAAGCTGCATGGCTTCTATGGCACTATCAACCGAGCCATAAGCGGACATCATGATAATTGTTGCATCATGTTCAACTTGTGCAATCTGGCGCAAAAACTCCATCCCGTCCATAACCGGCATTTTGATATCACAGAGAACAAAATCAAACTTTTTTTGTCGTAAGAGACTCAGCCCCTCTTTGGCATTGCCGGCTAATTCAATCTCATACCCATGCCTGGAGAGTATGGCGGTCAGCATATGCCGCATGTTTTCCTCATCATCAATAACCAGCAGTTGTCTTACCGAATCATCCATTGCTTAACGTACCCTTGACAGAATTAAGAATCACACTAAGAATAATAACATATTTAACACTTAAGTATCTCAACTCAAGTCATGCAGGAATATGCCCATGTCGCATTAAACAAACTTGCTCAACGCCAGGACGTGGTTATTCGCCAACTCTTCATTTTGGAATCCTTCAACGTTATTACGCAATCGCCGGAGCTCATACGACGGGCTATAGAAATAAAGTCGGCTTATCACATCAGCTATTGGGATGCATGCATTATTTCTGCAGCAGAAAATGCTCAGTACGAAACGCTGTATTCCGAAGACCTGAACGCCGGTCAATTTTATTCCGGAATTATTGTAATCAATCCTTTTACAACCTGACCTAATCAGGCATTTGCAACAGCGGAAGTTCAATAAACATAGTCGTGCCCTGCCCCGGTGTACTGTCCACCCGCATTGTCCCACCGCAGCCCTCCACAATCGAATAGGCCACCGACAGCCCCAACCCGGTTCCCTTGCCCGGTTCTTTGGTTGTAAAAAAAGGATCGAAAATATTGGCCAGGTCTTCCTCAGCTATTCCGGAGCCGGTATCGGTAATCGTCACAAGAATAGTTTTTTGCGCCTCCAAAACATTTTCATTCTTTTCCAGTTTGGTGTTAATCTCGATTATCTCCTTTGCACCCGGCATCGGCTCTATTGCGTCTGCAGCATTGAGCAGACAGTTCAGAAAGACCTGCTTCAGCTGATCCGAATCACAAACAACAATATCGCCTGCAGCTATAAAATCCTTTCGTATTTCAACACCATCCATAAACGGCTGACAGGTAACCATTTCAGTAAGTTCCTCCAGAATGGCATGAATCGAGACCTCCTCCTGCTGACCACTGTTGATCCTTGAAAAATCCAACAGCTGTCGAACCAACCCGTTAATGCGTTGCAATTCACTTTCAGAGCGACGGGCAAAATCATTCCGTTCCTCGCCGGTAAGGC
>CAZPXI010000461.1:0-2314 GCA_964590715.1 uncultured Desulfobulbus sp. | reverse complement strand
GAGCGGATGTCACCAGAAGCACGTTGATTGCCCCTTAGCTTGACGGCTATGGGGTTTAGGGACGGACAGCTCACAAGGATACTTAAATGTAACAAGGAGAACTATCATTTCTATTCCGTTCATGCAACACCTGAGTACCCCGGATCGTTACTTCCGGTTCGCTCTTTTCCAGGTTCCAGCCTTAAAAAATAAAAAGCAGGACGATGAAACAGTGGAAGTGAAACTCCTCCCTTAACTTCGTTTGTCAGAAATGCTCCCTTTTTCAAATTGTTGCATGATTCTTTTCCGCATGATATATTATTCTTAACTAAAGTTGACCTGTTAGGTAGTTATGACTGAAAGATATACGATAGTTTCAGTCATATTCTTGTATTCCGTTACTGCATCCTGCATCCGGTAGAGAATCATAAGGAAGATGATTAATCGTTCCGGGTAGGGAGTGACGGAGTATTTATTTACAAGGAGGGGAAAACGTATGAAGGTAAAAAGCTTGTTTCTGGTCACTGTGGCGGTACCTGTTCTGGTACTCTGTTTATCGCTGTCTTCTGCGATGGCAAGACCTTCAAAATGTGAAGAATGCCATGCGAAACTTAACCCGGGCCTTGTCAAGGATTTTAACCGCGGCAAGATGTCCAAGACGCTGACATGCAAAACGTGTCACGGCAAAGAGCATATGAGTGCAGAGGATGTTGACAAAGTAAAATTGCCCACCATCAGTACCTGTAAGAAATGTCACAAAAAACAGACCGAGCAGTATATGAGCGGCAAGCATGCCCTCGGCTTGTTGCCGATCTCAGCATTTCCAGGATTCGCCCATCAGCAGCCGGAAGCATTTATTGCCGGACAAAAAGGATGTAACGGTTGTCATAATCTGGGCATTACCGATGAAAAGGCCCGCAATAATACATTCCGTAAATACTATAAATATGGCATGGACTGTCAAAACTGCCATACCAGACATGCCTTCTCTAAGGCTGAGGCACTGCAGCCAGAAGCCTGTAACAGCTGTCATACCGGCTTTGACCATGCGCAATGGGAAATGTGGTCTCATTCCAAACATGGTGCAGCCTATAACACGGATCGGAAATCCCATCGTGGCCCCACCTGTCAGGACTGTCATATGGAAGATGGGAACCATCGGGTCATGACAGCCTGGGGTTTTCTTGCTCTCCGTTTACCTGAATCCGATAAGGAGTGGATGGGTTACAGAGTGACTATTTTGCAGGGGCTTGGTGTGCTGGACAAGGATGGAAAGCCGACTGCCAGACTGGAAATTGTCAAAGCCGCCAATCTTGCCAGGTTGGATAAAAAAAGCTGGGATGATGAGCGAGCCCGTATGCAGGCCATTTGTGAGAAATGCCATTCTGCAACGTTTGCCACGGAAAACCTGAAAAATGCCGATCTGATGATCAAGGCTTCGGACAAGCTACTTGCAGAAGGTATCAATATTGTAGCCGATCTCTACAGAGATGGGACTATTAAAAAAGAAACCAATGCCGCAACCTTTCCTTATCCTGACCTGTTGACATTTTACGAGGTTAATACCCCGATTGAGGAAACTCTTTACGAGATGTTCATGGATTTTCGAATGAAAACCTATCAGGCAGCATTCCATATCATGCCGGACTACACAACCTGGTATGGACTGGCGAAGATGAAAAAATCTCTCGTTGAAATGAAAGAGATGGCTAAACAGATGCGATTGAACGCCAATAAATAGAGGCCGACGAACAAGACCTGAGGTTACTTGATGGCGCAGGCCTGGGAAGCACTGAAGTGCCCCCATGGTCTGCGTCATTTTTTATTGACAGGCTTTTTCGTAATATGGAAAGGGGAATGAATTAAATTGCTCAAGCCCGTCAGGATGGTGTTGGAGTGATGGAAATGCATACAACCAGCTCTCTTTTTCATCGTTATACATTGTGACCCAGGCCGTTGTATGCCGTACTGAATTATATCATCAGTTTTAGGCATCAGCGGGATAGAAAACAGCTCATTGACCAACAGGAGGCCGAGGATAAATTTGGTTTTCTCCTACGGGCCCTGGATCCTGGTTTCCCTGCCGCATGGGAAGTCGCCTTTGGAGTTGACCGGCTGATGATGCTATTCACCGGTTCGGATTCCACCCAGGACCTTGCTCCTTCCCCAAACCCCAGAAGTCAACCTGTCCATTGACCGAGGCCTCGGCCCCTATTTCCCGAAGACAACTATGGCACCTTCCCTCAGACCTGATTGAAAGGAAAAGTAAACGCTGTCAATAGATAAATAATCCACGCCGGAGGCGGGAGATAGATAAACTGTCCCCCGAACTCCC
>CAZPXI010000460.1:0-2317 GCA_964590715.1 uncultured Desulfobulbus sp. | reverse complement strand
CCAAGAGGTGGTCCAGGTAAAAAACATCGCCTTCGTTGATGGTACAATGATCCTCTTCAAGCTGCGGTGGATCATTAACATCCTCTACGACCACCAGGGCCCGGTATGTGGTTATTTCACCACCTGGACCGCGCAGGTCGTACTCAAAGGAGGCCGTACCGACAAAGCCTGTCTCGGCCTGAAAACGGATATCACCATTCTCGTCCAGCCGGACCTCGCCATGTTCCGACTTGCCGAAAGAAACCAGGGTGGAGCTTTCAGCTGATGAGGAATAGTAGGCGGTGTCCCCCAATTCCTCGGTCAGGGCCGTAGGTAAAAAACGCAGACTGGAGTCCTGTTCCATGGTAAACAGGGAACCCTGCTCCACCTCGGGAGGCAGGGGTGGTTCCACGACTTGGTCGGGAAATTGGTCTCCGGGGATCCGGACATTACTGACTGGTTGGGCCGTGGTCCCTGTTTCCTGCGGGGCCGTAGCTTGCGTCTCGTGCTGCGGAGTGACTGCCGGAGAAAACCTGCCGGCCCTGCTGTTTTGCGGCTGAACATCCAGCCCGGGCAGCTGGTCACCGCCCGGGGTTGGAAGGACAAATTCCTGGCTATCCTGAGAGTTTAGGGCAGGCCTGTCCTCAAGGGCTCCCTGAGAGATAGATCCGCCGGTCACATCAGGACGGTGGGTAGAGATAAAAAGTTGCCGTTCCTGCTCATCGGTAAGCTCGGGAATATCTGCTTCCCCGGTTTCCACCATCTGTGTTGTTTGAAGTTCAGTCGCACCCGGGTTGTCATGCCGATATTGGGCCGATTGAACAGCGTCCAGGGGTTTAATATACTCGCTATTAGTCTCGACAGTCTCCATTTGGCCCGGCACGACATCGGCGACTGCCTGATCCGTATCGAGGCCCAGCCCGGCGGCCAGAAGATACGCCCCGACCCCGGCAAAATTTTGCTGCAGGCTCACCGATCGAAGGATCCGTCCTATCTTTCGACCGGGAAGCTGATCGTCCTGCAGGGGTAGTGATGTGATATCCTGGTCCAGGGCGGTAAAATGTTCTCCTTCCGGGCCGTCAACATTGCCGCCGCCGTGAAATACGCCATTACCATACGTCTGTCCGATTCGAGGGGCGGTTGATTCCCCGTAGGTATAGGTGATGCCGTGCCTGGTAAAACCCATGGCGGCCAGACGGGCATCCACACTGGCAAAGTCTATATCACCCTGATCGTTGGTGGCAAGGTTGATTGCCTCGTCGATCCGGTCCCCACGGTCACGGGCATACAGGGCCCCGCGCATCTCCAGAGCCATACGGGATGGATCACCGATGGATATTATAACCTGGCCGCCATACTCGCTGGTATAGCAGATCCTGGGATCCGAACCCGCCTCCACCTGCAGCGACGGCAGGCTGCCGTCTATTTCCACCCGGCCACCCATGTCCCGGTATCCCTGGATAGTTGCAAGCAGCGGGGAAGCACAGGCCTCAGCCGCCCCGGTCATTTCGCCGTCTCCGTCCACGCTCATGACCACGTTACCGTCCGCGTCCAGGGAAAAAGCGGCCGTGGCGCTGGGTGGATCGTCGTCTCCGAACGTACCCAGCATGTTGGCAATCTGCAGGACCGCTGCTGCAGCCCAGCCATAAGGGCCGCAAGTCATCAAATAAGCGGAGGCAGCCGTCACCGCGGCCCCGGTGGCATCGCCTTCCATGAGCTGCACTGCTGCAGCCACATAGCCCAATACCGGGACTTCGGAGAGACCTAGGGAGCCGATTGTGGAATAGCCTGCCGCAGTTGCAGCCATGTTGTAGGTGGCAACGGCGTTATTGATGGTACTGGCAGTGGTATAGGCAATCTGCAACCCGTCACCGGAGGCAAGCACGTCATCCAGCGAAGCGATATTGACGGCAAGACCCGCCACCGAGGCTGCACCGCCCAAGGCACCCGACCCACCGTCAATATCGTGGATCTGGTCGATATCGTTTAACAGTGAGGTGGTGGAACTTGCAATCTGCCAGCCGTCACCATCATTCAACGCCAGAGACAGATCAAAGGCCGAGGATGCCGCATTGAGATATCCTGTTCCCCCCTCGCCGATGAAGTCCCCTTTGTTGCTTTCCGCATAATGGTCGATGTCCAGCAGCAGATCAACACTGTTATCGGCAATCTGCCAGCCGTCACCCTCATCGACGGCCTGTCCCAGGCCGATACCATGCTCCAGACCGTCAACCACTGCATCTGCCGAGCCCCCGATAAACCCGTCCTGAAACACGGTATCACGGTAATCATCCATGCTGGACAGATACCCGAGACCTTCCCGGGCAATATCCATCCC
>CAZPXI010000459.1:0-2317 GCA_964590715.1 uncultured Desulfobulbus sp. | reverse complement strand
CCGAAGTCATCTGGTTTAACTACGTTATAATACGCCTCAAAACCAAGTTTTACCGGCAGAGGGCCAAACTTGACCAGGGTATCACCGCCGAGACCTATCGGTACCGTCCACCTGTTATCACTGTCCGCATTCCAGTTCGCCTGAATATTTGGCCCGAAGCCGATATTGGTTTCAGGTGAAACCCGGTAACGCAGGACATACTGAATATCGGTCAGGTTAACATCGTCACGATCACTATCGCCGGCAAACGACCACCACTGCTGTGCCACGACCCCGTAAATCCAGTCATCCCCGACATGGAAGGCAAGGGCCATGGGGCCGGCGCTCCACTTGCCGGTACCCAGCTTCTCATCGGTTGCCGTATCCAGCATAACAGTGGGTCCAAAACCGAAAATATTCGGCGGAGTATAGGCATTGGAAAACGCCGTCCACAGGATAATATCGCCCAGGCCGGTCTTGCGGTCAAAATCCGCATCAATCCTGGCACGACTGCCGCCGTTAGGAGGCTCGACATCCAGCCCGGCAAGGGTGTCAAAGCTGTTGATCGGAATGACCGGACGAAAAATCATCTTCCAGTCTTTGGTTATCTGCATGGGCATTACAGGCTGGATAAGAGTCGTATTCATCACCTTTTTATTTTCATTGATCTTATCGAGCACATCACCGCCGTACCACTTGGTATCATTCTGGGTGAAAAGCAGCCACAGCGATGACAGAGGATTGTTGATCGCCTCGGCGATCTCAGCCTGGGTCGGCTGTTTTTTCCCGGACGCGGCCGCACTGTCGGCCTGGCCGGAATCGGCAGATGTTTCCGCCGCACTTGCCAGCACGAGTTCTTCACCGCTCAGCATGTATCCGTCATGAAATGACAGCCTTTCATTTGAAAGAGTATCAGAGGTCCCTTCTTGGCCAAGGGCCGGAGAGCAGGCCAGCAGGCCGATGACGGAACACGCTGCAGCATGTTTGAGGATTTTGTTCATATTGTCTCCATTTGTTATTTTCAACCGGTCTCTCAGTCTCACCGGATGCATTGTGCTTGTTTGTCGTCTGTTTCCCGGGATATATGCGGTCGACGCCTCAGGTGGGCCGGATTTCCTAATTAAACAGCGTAAAAAATACTTCATATCTGGTATAAATAATTAAATTCACCAATAGTCGGCATATAGTACAGAATAACCGAAACACCTTGCTATCCGAAAACTGCCAATTTTGCCCAAAACTTTTCAGTTAACGCCGAGTTGGGGTCTTTGCGTTGGTATTGAATCCGGCCGGGGTGCCCAACTCTGGAGGAGTACGTCTCTACCGATTGTATTGGTGAAGACAGTACTTCTTGGTAATCTTGTTCAGGTGCGGATATATTCACGGCTTTCCAGTCTGGATGTGCTGCGGGGATAGGGGTGTTTTCCTTGACAAGAAATGACAAACATGGGAATGATGAGTTTTCGGCATAAAAAACATTTTACAATTTTGCATGAAAGCTCTCTTTGATCCGACAGTCCGGCTGCAGGTCACATGCCATGCCCCTGATGAGTTTCAGGAAAAAGCCATTGGCTGGGATATTGATCATCTGCAGCTGGACCGGGGAGCATACCTGAGCTCACTGGACATTGTCCATACGTCCAATATGCAGCTCAGCAGAACAACCCACAACGTCGGTATCCATGAACGGGGCGGCGTTCTCCCGAATACCACTGCTATTGCCCTGCCGATTCTTCCACCGGATATGAAGCTCCCATATTACTGTGGGGGACGACTGGAACCAGAGGAATGCCCGGTTCTGCTTCCAGGAACGGAATTTGAAATCCTGTCATCCGGGGTTGAGACCTATGTTGCAATGGTCGTTGATGCGGAGTTGCTCAACAGGGAGGCTCTCCAGCTGACCGGTCACCCCTTTGCCTCCCTTGTGCGACAGCAACGGGCATGCATCGGCAGGCAGGATCAACTGCGACTTGTGCAGACCATCTCCACCCTGATGCAGGAACTGAAAAAGCACCCGCACCGGTTGTCGGTCACTCGGCAGGAATTGCTGGAAAAACAACTAATCGAGCAATTCCTGCTCTCCATCCGGCCGCCGTCCAGAAAAAAAATAAAAATTCCCAACCGGAGACAGGTGGCCTGGAAGGCCGAGCAGCTCATTCGACAACACCCGAGGCAGCACCTGCACATTGAACAGCTCTGCAGCCTCATTGGATGTTCGGCCCGTACCCTGCATCTTGGCTTCAAGGAGCGTTACGGTACAACACCAGGGCAATATGCCCGTACCCTGGCCCTGAACGCCGTATGGAAACAACTTCAAAACCTGCCCCCGTCGGGAACC
>CAZPXI010000458.1:0-2319 GCA_964590715.1 uncultured Desulfobulbus sp. | reverse complement strand
GGAGATGCAGGCCGGTTTTACTGGTCAAAGTTTTCTTAAAAGCAAGGGCGGTTTCCATGTCAAGCAGACCAAGACCGTGACACACCTCACCGGATTTCCCCTCAAGTCCGTGGGTGTCAGTCAGCCGGTGGCCCAGCATTTGGAAGCCGCCGCAGATGCCGACGATTTCAATGCCCTCTGCTGACGCCGCCCTGATGGAATCAACCAGACCGGACGCGTGTAAAAACGCCAGATCACCGGGTACATTTTTACTGCCCGGCAGAATGATGGCATCTGGATTGCCGATCTCTTCCTGATTGCCAACGATTCGGAGAAAGACATCGGACTCTTCAAAAAACGGCTCTATATCGGTAAAATTTGAAATGTGAGGCAGGTCGATCACAACCACTTCAACGTGGGGTCCGGCAGGTCGGTCGGATGTAAAGAGGCCTGCCTTAAAACTGACCGAATCCTCCTGGGGCAGGCCCAGATTCTTGAGATAGGGAATAACCCCTAAAACCGGCTTAGCGGTATGATTCAGCATATACTCATGGGCATCGGCAAGCAGGGAGGCATCGCCCCGGAACCGATTGACCACAAAACCGGCAATCAGCTCACGCTCCCAGGGATCCATCACTTCCAGGTGGCCGATAAATGAGGCATAGACCCCTCCCCGGTCGATGTCGCCGACTAATAGGGCCTCGGCCTCTGCGTACCCGGCCATCCGGGTATTGACGATGTCATGGGCCTTTAAGTTGACCTCACCCGGACTGCCGGCCCCTTCAAGTAAAAGAACATCATAATCGGCGGCAAGGCTGTCATAGGCCCGGCAGACCTTCTGCCATATCTCGGACTTATAGGCCACATATTGCGCGACCTTCATATTGCCGACCGGGCGACCGTTGACGATCACCTGACTGCCGACATCAGAGGATGGTTTGAGCAGGACCGGGTTCATACGCACATCCGGGTCCAGCCTGCAGGCCTGGGCCTGGACCACCTGAGCCCGTCCCATTTCTCCACCGTCCCGGGTGACATAGGAGTTCAGCGACATATTCTGGGCCTTGAACGGAGCAACCCGCAAACCATCCTGGAGCAGGATACGGCCAAGGGCGGCAACCAGTACACTCTTTCCCACATCAGACCCGGTGCCAAGCAGCATCAGGGCAGGCTTTTTCTTTACCTGCTCAGGTCTGCCTTTAGAAGACGGCTCCAAGAGAGATTGCAATGCCTGCACCAGCCGTCGGTTTTCAGGTTCGGTTCGAACCGCTACCCTGAAAAAGGAGTCATCGAGATTCTGATAATTTGCACAACTGCGGACAGCAATACGATGTCCGGCAAGTAACTCTTCAGCAAGTGCCGTCCCCGAATATTGAGGGTGATCGGAGCGAATGAGAAGAAAATCAGCTGTCCCCTCATACGGATAAAGATGTGGGATTTTGCCAAGTGTTTCAATCAGGTATTTCCGCTGGCCATCTACCAGCAGGTGGGTTTCTATAATATATTGCTCATCGTCAAGACAGGCGATGCCTACAGCCTGGGCAAGTGTGTTCACTGCCCAGGGAGCGGATTGCTGCCCAACCTTTCGGCAAATCTCAGGAGATGCAGTAAGAAATCCGAGTCGCAGACCGGGAATGGCAAAGATTTTTGTTAAAGAGCAGAGGGTGATACAGTTTGGAGTACAACCGGAAACACTCCTGTAAGAGCCGATAAAACCGGCAAAGGCCTCATCAATTATAAATAAAACCTCTGGCTGCCGTTCCATGAGTTCTATTAATTGCTCACGATCTACAAGTGTGCCGGTGGGGTTGTTCGGCTGACCGAGAATGACCAGATCCCCGGGGTTGATTGTCTCTTCAATCTGCTCCAGATCGGGCGCAAAGCCGGAATCCGGATCAAGGTCGATATACCGGACCGGAACATCCGCCTGATTGCAGGCCCTAGAGTAATCGATGTAGGCCGGAGCCGGGATGACTGCCCTTTTCGGCTTGAGCACTGCGGGCAGCTTAAACAGCAGCTCCGAAGTTCCGTTGCCGACGACAATCCGGGTTGCATCAAGCCCACAGGTTGCGGAAATGGCCTGGACCAGACCTTTGCAATCCGGATCCGGATAGTGAGCAAGATCCTGAATGTGGTTGTTAATGACCCGGCGTAGAAAGGGAGGCGGGCCAAGCGGATTGATATTGGCGCTGAAATCAAGAATATCTTCTGGCCGGCAGCCCAGTTTCTCTGCCATCAGGGCCAGGTTCCCACCGTGTCCACTCATCACGCACTCCAGATAAGAGCTGCAATTGCCAGCGCCGTGCAGGCCTCGCACAGCTCGCAGGCAGCACCGAGAGT
>CAZPXI010000457.1:0-2331 GCA_964590715.1 uncultured Desulfobulbus sp. | reverse complement strand
CGCCAGATATCGATCACGCCTGAACGTTGAAAAATCTCCCACATGTACATGATATCATCGGCATCCATCCCCTCTTCAAAATGTTCTCCCGGGTTAATAACAACGACATCATGCAGAGTTGAGCGAAGATGATCAACGAACACATTCAATATTTTCTTGGCCATGTCAAGCTGGCCTGGAATGGAACCGACAATTGCCGAATAAAACATACAGGCCTTGCCCTGTTCCTTTTCCCTGCGAACATCCTGGATCAGCTGTTCAGCCTTGCGGCGGAGGGCAACCTCGGAAAACCGGATAGCCCCGGGGTGGTGCGGTTTACGCATAACATCGACAACGCCGGGCTCATGACTGACAATGGAGACCAGATCACGGGTAAAATGAAAATGGTTGTTGATGCATTCACGACTGCCCGGACAGCGGCTGATAACCAGATCCGCCTCCTTGAAGGCACGGGCAAAGGTAACCGAGGTGAGCAGAGGATTAAACTGCTCCTGGGTTCCGTCTGAAATCACCAGCAGACGATTGTCGCTGGCCAACCGCCCAAGCAGGCCGTTCTTTGAAATTTTCTGCTCGGCGATAAAATCGGCATCTTCAAGCAAAACATCCAGCACCGGGTCTTCCAGCAGGTCGACAAAGGAAATCCGGCTATAAAAAAATCCGTGCTTGACCGCAAGAATAACCTTGATCCCCATCTTCATCAGCAACCGGATAATGGCCAGATCAATGACTATCTCGCCGCTGCGGCCGCCGATCCAGAGGACATAGGGCCTGCGTTTTCCGGACAGCACGTCTTTCAGCCAACCGCAGAGCCATTGCCAGCCGTCTGAATCAAGCGATTGAGCCAGAACCCGTTCAAATTCCTCACGGCCCGGCTCGGCATCCGACTGCCAGAGCTCGGACATGGACGAAAGCATGAGCAGGCGGCGAAGACGCAGCAGGTGCAGGTTGAGATCAAGATCATCAAGGGTAGTGCTGGTCTGGATGTCCAGCCCGTTCAATGAGTTTATCAGCTCCTGAAAGGTGTTGCTTTCCAAAAAGGTTGCCGCCCGCCGGTTTTCAGTTTCTTTTTCCACTGCAAGCGGCCTGCTGACCTCACTGATAGTCGTAAAGATACCAAGCAGCCTCTTTTCCATTCTTCCCGGCAGCTGCACTTTGGAAGAGGCCTCATGCTGAAACTTTATGGAGAGCAGGCTGAGAAGAAACCGTTGCTTGAAGGGGTCCTCTATGACGGTTCTGACCAGATGGTCCAGCCGGTTCCAGATCTCCATGTAGGCCGTGGTCAGCAGGCTGTCGGCACGTTTTTCAATAATGGCGGTAAACAGTTCATCGGAACAGGGATAGTAAAACGGTTCTCCGTCCATATGGATAATGAAATTCAGCTGCTCCGGCGAGGCTACCATGTCCGGAAAGGCCTCGTAGGCGAGATGGTTTTCGGTATAAAAATTCGTCAACCAGGCATCTCGATCCGGATCCTCTCCTTTTGTATACGGTGTTGTCTTGTCCATACTCGCTATAGCTTTTTTATTCTCTTTTGCAGTTCACCAGCCACGTCGTCAATGTTGCGCCCCTCAACGGAAATTTCAAGATCAGAGACTTTTCTGTACAGGGGCAGTCGTTGGTCAAACAGCGCTCTTGCCTGATCAAGATCCTGCAGCAGCGGACGTTTTTTTATTTTCTTTTCCGCTTTGGGATGTTCCATGATCGCCTGCAGAATTCCCTCGATGCTTGAATGCAGGTAAACGATCCTGCCGAGTTTTGAAATATTCTTTACCTGGAAAAAACCGCCGCCGGTGGAGACTATGGTATTGCTGACGTTTTTCTTCAGCCAGTCTGCAGTCTGCTGTTCGAGCCGGCGGAAGTATGGTTCACCATGTTCTTTAAAAATTGTCCGGATCTTCATCTTGACCATGGTCTCAATCAGGTCATCGGTGTCGACGGTATACCTGCCGGTTCCGGCGGCTAGGCTGCGGGCCGTGCGCCCTTTGCCAACCCCCATAAAGCCTATTAGTATGATATTTTTAGCCATTTCCCCTCACGTTTCCTCTTGTAAGCTCACAGTTTCTCTCAATTACCCTATCGAATATCCTCAGTATTGTCCAGAACTGTACACCCGGCCCCGGTCTTTCTCTACCAGTCTTTGACCTGACAGAATCCCGACAGCTGCTCTTTATAAATCCCCGCAACCATGGTCCAAGAAAATCGTGCGGCAAGTTTTTTATGTTTTTCCCTTTGCCCGCTTGACTGTTTTTTCAAAACCCTCTTTAGGGCATCACCAAGCGGCTCCTGACCATAACGATAATCCCGGGGGTAGAGCTCACGATACGAGAGACG
>CAZPXI010000456.1:0-2358 GCA_964590715.1 uncultured Desulfobulbus sp. | reverse complement strand
GTTACCCTGTGATGCCAAAGGTAAAAGAATACATCATTGCCAACCGCTGGGGCGGTCAGGCGTTGATCAGCCTGTTCATCTCAATCCTTTCCGGCGTTGTTATTGCGCTTCAATATAATGCCGCTGAACCCTTTTACTCAACCGCGACCCTGGAATTTGTTATCCCCTACGGTGCATTCTGGCGCGGGTTACACTACTATTCAAGCCAGGCGTTCTTCCTGCTGCTGCTCTGCCATCTCGGGGTCACCCTCTGGCAAAAAGAATATTCCTATACCCGCTTCGCCTGGATCAGACTGACCGCTACCGTTCCGGTTACCATTCTCCTGTTATTCACCGGTTATGTCCTGCGCGGTGATGCCACCGGAGAGGCGGCAGGTGCCATTGCTGAACACATTGCCCTCTCCATCCCCATTTTCGGCAAACCACTCAACAGCCTGCTTTTTGATGTAGCGGCAAGTGGAGTACAAAAAGTCTACGCCAACCACCTGATCGGCCTGATGGTTCTCGGCACCATCTGCGTCTGGCCCCATCTCAGACGATATACCGCCTATTTCCGCAACCACGCCCTCCTGAGCTTGTCCCTGGTCTTTCTTTCAATTGTTCTAAGTACGCCCATGGAGCCCGAACGGATCGGGTTAACCCATATTGCCGGGCCCTGGTTTTTTCTCGGCCTGCAGGAGCTCCTGCGTTTTATGCCGGTTTTCTGGGCCGGAGTTGCAGTCCCGACCGTTCTCATAGCAGCTCTGTTCCTGCTTCCGGAACATGGAAAAAAAAGAAAATACACCCTGGTTTTTATCCTTATCTGGTTGCTCGGTTATGCGATATTGAGCTGGATTAGTTACGGCAGAATTTAAACAACAGAGGGTTCCCGTACACAACCCCAGAAGTAGAGCAATCTTTCTCATATCCAAGCAAAATATATCTTCTTAGAGCCTGCAAATAACTCTCAGTAAAAAAGGCTTTTTTCTTTGAACAGCCCTATTCCTGGTATATAATTAAATATTGAAATTCGATATCCGGGAAAGCCGTTGCTGTTTTTTTACAGGCCGATGGCCTGACTCCTGTGTCACGCACAGAAATCCGAGGTGAAATGTTCACGATGTCGAGAAGAACGACTTCTCATGTAAAACGAACCGGCTGGAACATTCTACCGGCGCTCATCCTAAGCCAGCCAGCTGCTCTCCTTTTCTCCGCCTCCCAAGCGCAGGCAGTGCAGGGACACGGCGGAACAGAAGGTCTTATTTCCCATCAGCTCGGTCATCTCCTCTTCACCCTGGCCATGGTCGTTCTTCTCTTTCGCCTGAGGAGATCGCAACTTCGGGGTCCAGGCTGGAGCGAGTTCAAAGGATTTTTATGGGTGATTATTTCCTGGAACGTACTCACCTTTACAGGCCACTGGATGCAGCACAGCATTGCCTCTGGACAGTTTATTCGCCACAACGGTCAAGTCACCGCCTTTGTGATCAACAGTGGTTTCGACCTGATTTTCTATCTCACCAGACTTGACCACTTGCTGCTGGTACCGGCGTTCATTCTGCTCCTGCTTGCCATCCGAAACTGGGGGATGGAAAAATGACCGTTTCCTGGCTGCCTGTCATTTGGCTTGACATTCTGGGATCCAGCATTGTTCTCGGCCTCGCCGGTTTCTGTGTTACCAACGCCTTGCGCCTGCTCAAGAAAAAGAGCAATCAGACCTTTTACCAGTATCTTTTTCTACTCTCGCTCTCCTTTGTATTCTTTGCCGTTTCCAGATCCTTTGGGCATCTGGTCAAGCAGGGATTGATCTTTTACAACCAGCAGCACATCTGGGAGGCTATCGCACCTTTTTCCGGTTCCATCAACACGGCCACCTTTATCGTCATCTTCTCCTTCGGTATTTACTTTCACCGTTCCCATAAAATCCATAAAGAGCTGGAGCAGCATAAAAACCATCTGGCCGGTATGGTTGCAGAGCGAACCAGGAAATTAACCCAGACCAATCTGCAGCTCAGCAAAGAGGTCACCGGCCATGTCCGAACCACCCAAAAACTGACCAAAACCATTAATGAATTCAGTGCGGTAATGGATGCCATTGATTACGGCGTACTGTTCATGGATGACCAGCTCAGGGCCCAGATGACGAACCGTGCTTTTCGGGAAATGTGGGGAATGCCTGAAGATTTTGTCGCCGCAAACCCCAGCATCAGAGAACTCATGCAGTTCAACCGCAACAACAACATATATGATGTTCCAGTTGAGGCATTTGAGCAGTACATGGATGAACGGGAAAGCGAGGTTAGACAGGGAGCTATTCCGCCCATGGAAATTGAACGCAGAGACGGAAAAATCATTCAATACCAATGCGTAGTCCTGCCCGAC
>CAZPXI010000455.1:0-2370 GCA_964590715.1 uncultured Desulfobulbus sp. | reverse complement strand
CGTTGTCCTCAATCTGGTCTTCAACAGACGGGTCACTCCGGCGGAATTTTCTTTTGTAAGCGCCACATTAACCACACGTCACAGCTCGCGGGCAAGCCAACTGCTCAGCAGTAACATTCCATGGGAGCAGAGCCTCATAGTCTTCCAATGAGGCTGCTAAGGGCAACATCTCAAAGATATAACGCAGATAAGCATACGGCTCCAGCTTGTTCGCCTTGGCTGTTTCAATCAAACTGTACAGCAGAGCACTGGCTTCAGCCCCTTCCGGGGTTCCTGAAAACAGCCAGTTCTTCCGTCCGACCACAAAGGGACGAATGCTGTTCTCAGCCATATTGTTGTCAATGGTGAGTTGGCCATCCTCTATATAACCGATGAGTCGGTGCCATTGATTCAAGGTATAAGTAATAGCCTTGCCAAGCAGTCCCTTGGGCGGAGTCTGAAGCTTTTTCTTGGCCAGCCATTTTTCAAAATCATCCAGTATGGGCCTGGCTTCATCCTGCCGCATACGATACATCTTCTCTGATGAATATTTTTTATCTCTGGCGAGCTTCTCTAACTTGTACAGCTTTTTGATATAACTCAGTGCCTTATCTGCTGCCCCGGCTTTCCGATTCTTCCCCTGAGCCTTGGTCACATCAGTGAACTTGCGACGGGCATGAGCCCAGCAGCCAATATGGCGAACACCCTCTCTCTGATCCAGAAAGTTATAGCCGCTATACCCATCAGTCTGCACGGTTCCCTGAAAATTACCCAGGAATGTATTGGCAACATCACCGGCACGGGTCGGATGGTACTGATAAAGAAGAACTGATTTTGCGGGATCTCCTCGGCGGAAAAGCCACATATAAGACTTGGAAGTTGGATCCCGGCCGGATTCTTTTAAAACCTGCACCGTCGTTTCATCGATATTGATAAAAGAACCGGCCAGAAGTTCATCTTCAAGCAGATTGAGCAAGGGCTGACAGGCTGATGCCGCCTGCATGGCCCATCTGCACATGGAAGTTCTTGATACATCCACTCCAAGGCGAAGCAATTGCTTTTCCTGGCGGTAAAAAGGCGTATGGTCAATGAATTTTCCGGTCAGGATGTGGGCCAACAGGCCGGGGCTGACAATGGACTTGGGGATAATCTGCGGATGAACCGGAGCTATTTTAACTGTGGGCCCATCATCTTTAACTCCTTCACAGGCCGGACAAGCATACTTGGGGCGTATGTGACGGATAACTTGGATTGTTGCCGGAATGATATCAAGCTGCTCGGAAACTTCTTCTCCGATCCTTTTCAGTTCACAGCCACATGCACAAATCTTATTATCAATATCATGAACCTCTTCAACCCTGGGAAGCTCCTCGGGAAGAGGCTTTCTACCGCGCTTCTTACGAGTATGACCAGGTATATGAACTTCTTCCGCCTCTTCTTCCTCATCCACGGGTTCCGGCATGTCAAACAAGGGCAGTGGCTGCGGGCCGTCTGCAGGGATGAACTTTTCGCTCTTGCGACCAAACAGCTGAGCTCGCAGGAGCTGTATCTGTTCACGCAAAATCCCGGTTTCCTTGTCATAGCGAGTACGCAGTTCGACAATTTCGCCATGTTGTGCGATTACAATTTCCTTCAGGGAATCCGGCGTGTCCGGCAATGTGGCAAGGTCAGAATTCATGTGTAAAAATATAGCATAATATATTGATATTGCAAGCTATTTTATATAAAAATATTCATTTCTTCACACTACGGAACCGTACTCTAATCTGCGATGTGCAGCAGGCTCGTCCAGGGACAGTCCATCCAGCAGCCAACCGAGTTCATTGCCGTGGACATTAAGTACATCATCCGCCGTTTCCGGCCACTTGAATCGATCCTTTTCCAAACGTTTATGCCAGAGGCAGAACCCGTTACGATCCCAGTAAAGAATTTTGATAATGTCGCGCCTGCGGTTACAGAACGCGAACAGGTGGCCGGATAAGGGATCAAGTTCAAGCTGCTCGGCAACCAGGATAGATAGCCCGTTTATTGATTTACGCATATCCGTAACTCCCGGAGCAATAAATACCTGAGCAGTGTTGACTGGAAAAAACATCACCGGTTATCCAGCACTGAGAGTACTCTTTGCAGAGTGGCCGATGAGAAATGGTCACCAACCTCGATGGATAACCGGTCAGTCACACGAATTTTCAGTTCAGAGCTTTTAGATTGCCCTGGAGTGTTGAGTACTCGTTCAAGGGGAACCGGAACCAGAGTTGTTTCTGTACTCCTGCACATTTTCTGTTGCCAGTAGGTCAGGGCATGATAGGACAGCTTATGCTGTCGGCAATACTCTGCCCGGCTCAGGCCACTTTTTTTCAATGCCTTTACGTGGGCCTGCCAGTGTCGCTG
>CAZPXI010000454.1:0-2377 GCA_964590715.1 uncultured Desulfobulbus sp. | reverse complement strand
ACGACTTCGGAAAAATCTGCATCAACGGAACATGGTACCAACACGACCTGCGAATAAGCGACGGAACGGTTTTACCCGACTGGTGGCGTACAAACGGCCATAGCTGCGACGTTGAAGATGTTGCCGACATCCTCGCTGATTGTCCGGACATCCTCATCCTGGGCCGGGGAAAACCGGGAATGATGCAGGCCACAAGTGCGCTGAAACGCTATCTGCAGGAGCGCGACATCGCACTGATCCAGCAGCCGACCATGGAAGCGGTGCAAACATTTAATGATCTGTACGGACGAAAAAAGGTTGCCGCCGGATTTCACCTGACCTGCTGACAACGATTATGACCACCACCGCTCTGGTTCTGTACCCCGACAGGGGGCTGCAGGAACTGCTGCCCGCAAATATCCGCAGCGAAAACGAGGTCGTTTATCCACTCACCCGTCGGGCCTCGATAAAAGACATCATCGAGTCTCTGCGTATTCCCCACACCGAGCTTGGTGCCATTGTTCTCAATAAGGCACAACTCTCCTTTCAGTACATCCCGACAGCCGGAGAACGAATTTTCCTACATTCATTTTCCGCCGGCACCGACGTTACCCGGCCAAGTGTACTCCGGCCCGAGCCGTTACCCGGGGCAGCATTCATGGTCGACATCAACGTGGGCAAACTTGCCCGACTGCTGCGAATGTCCGGCATCGACACCTGGTATGATCCGACCCTAGGCGAAACCGGCCTTGCCCGGTGTGCCGTGGCCAACAACCGTATTCTACTCAGTCGTAACCGTGATCTGCTGCAACGGAAAATCGTTACCTGGGGTCATCTTGTGCGGGCGGAACACCCTGAAGAACAACTGATTGAGATCATAACTCTTTTCGGCCTTCAAAAAATGATCAAACCCTTCAGCCGTTGCCTGAATTGCAATGCCCTGCTGCAACCGGTGAAAAAATCCGCCATTCTGCACCGGCTTGAGCCCTTGACCAGAAAATATTATCATACATTCCATCTCTGCCCGGCCTGCGATCGGATATACTGGCAGGGATCACACCTGCAGCACATGGGTGAAACCATGCAACAGCTCCTGTCAACGATGCAGAAGAGCTGAACGCACCGCATCAATATTTCTTTCTGATTGCCCACGATCCTCAGCCTGATGCAAGGGATACCATCGCTGAATACTTCAGCCCTGTTGCGACGACATTCCGTTTTTACCACCGCTAAAAGAATATTCCATCAGGTCATTTTCAGCCCTTAAAGCTGGTACAGGCTCCTTTTTTGAGGTAAACAGAAATCATGTGGAGCATAATTCAAATAGTGCTGCCGGTCTTTCTGGTGATTGGACTGGGATACGGTATTCGAAGGACGGGGCTGGTCGATGATCATTTTTTTGCGCAGACCAACGGCCTTGTTTTCTACGTCTGCCTGCCGCTGCTGCTTTTCTACAAGATCGGTACCGCGGACTTTTCCACCAGTTTTAACATCAAACTGGTTATTGCCACCAGCAGCGCTGTCGGTTGTTGTTTTCTGCTGGCCTATCTCTACGGGGCATGGCGTAAATTTCCCGCCCCTGTGCATGGCGCCTTCTGCCAGGGCGCGTTCAGGGGAAATCTGGCCTATATCGGGCTTGCCATGGTCTACAATGCTTACGGTGATGCAGGACTGACTAAAGCAGGTATTCTCCTGGGATTTCTGGTCCCGGTTCTCAACTTCTTTGCTATCCTGGCCCTGGTCCTGCCGCAGCAGCACCAGCGAACGGATTACCTGGAGATCACCAAACAGATCATCTTTAATCCGCTGATCCCGGCCTCGCTGATCGGCATAGTCTGGAGTTTTTTTCACCTGCCCATACCCGCCATCCTTGACCGGTCACTGAATATCGCCACCGGCATGACCCTGCCCCTGGCCCTGATCTCCATCGGCGGCAGCTTTTCTCTGGATAAACTGAGAGGCGATGTCTGGAAGGCGGCACTTGCAACCACAATAAAACTCATCCTGCTGCCGATTGTGACTGCGGGTTTTATGATCTTTTTTAATATTTCAGGCCTGGACTTCGCCATCGGCCTGCTCATGGCCGGAGCGCCGACAGCCGTTGCCACCTATATCATGGCAAGCAAAATGGGTGCAGACGGAGAACTGGCCGGGGCCATCGTGGTGCTGGCCACGGCCTGTTCATCGCTCAGCTATATGTTGCTGCTCTTCTGGTTACATCAACAGGGTATTTAGCATGATGGACGGCGAAGGCTCTTGGCTTATGAAACTCGGACCAGCATGGCTGGAGCAGATAAGCGGAGCGAAGCGCAGACTCCGGATTTTACAGGTCACAGCCACAACGAACGATGAAAATAGCCTGAAAAGACAGCCTTTATGGACTATTTTCAGATAAACC
>CAZPXI010000453.1:0-2378 GCA_964590715.1 uncultured Desulfobulbus sp. | reverse complement strand
AAAAGACGAGGCAGGTTCCTGCCTCGTCTTTTTTATATATCGCCCGGAAGGCCGAACGTCCGGCCTAAAATAAAATAACCCTGAAGCCGTGAGCGTCAGGGCAAATTGTATTCGGAACGCTGCAGCTTTATTATTATTTTTAAATACAATAAATTCCGGCTATCAAGCAATAGTTTCCGTCACGGATTCAGGATAACGGCCTGCAGCAGATATGCCCCTGGTTCTATTCTCCCATCAACCCGTCAAGTATGTTGTCGAGTTCACGCATGCCTATATCAAGCGGTTTCTCTGCAGCGTCCTTTTTTGTTTTTGACTGCCCTTCCTCGAAGATGCCCTGATCCACCGATGCCTGCTGCGCGGGATCAACATAGCCGGGACAGGGTATGTCGGTTGTGATATTCCAGTCGGCAAGACAGTTTACGACAATGGTTCTGACAAGTTTTTTCTGTGCATTGTCCAGGTTCCGGCAAAGCTCATTGGAAAACAATTTAAAGGCCTCATCCACACCAACTTTCAGGCTGTAAATCCTGTTGTTTTTGGTAATAAGGCTGTTGGGAAAGGTGCCGTCCGACTGGAAAGACTTAAGAAGGTTTTTTACGGTATCACTATCAACATCTTTCTCCACCGTATCCAGGATATCGTTAAAGGCTTTGATATAATTTTCCCGAACCAGTCTCGATTCCCCTTTGAGATCCAGGCCGACCGGCAATGACTCCAGCTTCGACATAAAAAAATCAATAAGATCCTTGCGGATGATCTTTCCATGCTGAGAGGCGATCATCTGCATATCACCCGCCTGCTGCCTGAAATCCTTTACCGCCTTTTTCAAGGCCAGGTTAGTGGGCATGTACAGCTGATGGAACGTCTTCATGCCCTCCCAGTAATCTTTTTCAGCATATAAATCAGGGGTGGAGGTCAGGCCGCCGAACAGGTCACCGCTGAAAAGCACTTTTCGTTCCTCATCAAAGATGCAGCAGGCCCCGCGAAAATGAGCATACGGCGTTGGAATAATTCGTAACCGGTGGCCGGTCTTGACCTTGATCTTGCCGGTCTTAAAATTTTCCGTGGCAATAAACTGTTTATCATTCAGACCGTAAAAACGGACCAGCCGCCAGGTATCTTCCGAGGTAACGATATGCAGCTTGGGAAAATGACGCTGGAAGGCAACCGTATTGATACACACATCAGGATCCTGATGATTGAGATAGACCAGATCCAGGTTAAAATCAGCGCCGAGCACTTGTTCGATTTTCGCTGCAATTGTATTAAAATCAGGACTCGGACCGGGATCAATCAACAGGTTGCACTGATGGCCGTTTCCCCTGAAAACCCTCAGGTAGGCATTGCTTTCAAAGCCCTTGTCATTTCTACTGCCGACCCAGAATATGTCTTTTGCAATCTCTACGGGTTCGGAACAATCCGGTTGGGAATTCATCATGGACGACTTTTCTCCTCTTCGTTGTTCTTGGCACGGATGACGCAGGGATAAATATGAAACGGGAATAGTTTCCCGCATGAACCCGGCCACATCCACCGTTTTTAACTTTAGGAAAATGGAGGCTGCTGGTCGGAATAACGGGGAACAAACGATTTAACGTGCATCCAAATAACAACTCCCAATATAATTTTCTATACTCTGCCTCCTGTTTTTTCAAGGACTAATCAGACCTGTTCATATTCATCTAACAAAACAGTCAAAGGCAGCCCCATCCTTTTGCCCATGAATCGCAACAGATCAGGTGGATACTCTTCCAGTGGTAGAATATCTTTTTCATGTATCCTCAGCTTCGAGACTTCCCAATCAGATTGGGTAGGTCGGGTTGAGGGACGAAACCCGACAGCAATTTCATGTCAAGGATAAAGATCTGCCCCCCAGTTTCCTTAAAAGTTCACCAGCACGTGATTTTTGATGCCCAGGCATCAACTATTACAGATAAAACGGATTTTCCCTTCCGACATGTCGCTTTTTCTCAACACCTGCCACGCCGTGGTCTTGACTTACCCCGAAGAATCACCTATGCATAACTAGGCGATGAAAATTTACGGTTTTGTGGAATTTAACATCTCCGGTGTAACGTCGGCCGCTCTAAAATAGAGACAGTATGCTGGAAGTCGACACGACGGATCCATACTGCCGTAGTTCATTGACACCTGCAGTCTCACTGCAAGGCTGACCTACTTCCCCCATGGAGTTGTGTGAGCGAAAGCAAACCTGATAATGGAGCAGTACCTGACACAGACAGACATTGAACAGAAGGAGACAATATGAAAAAATGGTGTTTGATCTTTTTTTTACTTACCGCAAATACGGTTCTGTTTTCCCACCCGTCATCAGCCTATCACAGTTTCAATTACTACCTTGCATCTTCAACCGACAA
>CAZPXI010000452.1:0-2382 GCA_964590715.1 uncultured Desulfobulbus sp. | reverse complement strand
GTTGTACAAATATCACCGTTTGCAATCACCGGCAGGGATGTCCGGTTGACCACTTCTGCGGTAATTGTGTGATCTGCAGAGCCGCTGTAACGCTGGGCAACGGTTCGGGCATGGACAATCAGAAAATCAATACCACTGTCTTCAAACAGAGGAAGAAGGGAAAAGAGCTCGGATGGATCTTCAAATCCGGCCCGCACCTTGAGAGAGAAGCTGCCTGGAATTTCAGAGCGAAGGGCGGCAAGCAGTCGGGCCAGTCCGGATGGATCCTGCAGGAGTTTGCCGCCGGCCGATCGTTTCCCCATTCGGCCGTAGGGGCAGCCCAGATTGATATTTATGTGTTCAGCGCCCAGATCCTCGGCAATCCCGGCCGCAGTCACCATGGCAGCAACATCCGCCCCGATGAGCTGCACGACAAGCGGTACCGTTCCTGAGGCTTCCTGCATCTCCAGCCGGTCATTTTTAGAAATCACCTTGCGGCCACTACTCTTGACCTGAACATATTCAGTGAAGACCACATCGGGCCGGACCAGATCGATAAACAGGCTGCGCAGGCCGCGATTAGTCAGCCCCTGCATGGGGGCGAGCATCAGGGGTTTTGTGTCACTTTCCCAGGGAAGCATGCTTACGATTTTTGCCGGTTATACAAAAACAAGATATCAGTTATGTTCCCTGGTTTTGTTGAAAACAACATCCGGAAACAGTTCCATGGTTCGGGCAAGTCGCCAGTTACCGTCGCAGAGGTAGGCCAAATGTTCTTCAGCATCAAGGGCCAGGCTGGCCTGGAACTTGGCCTGGAACTCCTTAAAAATCTTGGGGTCGTCACATTCCACCCAGCGGGCCAGGCCATAGTTCACATCCCGATAAATGGCATCAACCCCGTATTCGGCCTTGAGCCGGGCCATGGTGACCTCGAACTGCAGCACCCCGACCGCGCCCAGGATATACTCACTGCCCATAAGCGGCCGAAACAGCTGAACCGCCCCCTCTTCCGCCATCTGCACCAGCCCCTTGTGCAGCTGCTTGGTCTTGAGCGGATTGTTCAGTATTACCTTACGGAAATGCTCGGGGGCAAAGTTGGGGATGCCGGTAAACTTGAGGGGCTCTTTTGTGCTGAAGGTATCGCCGATCTTGATGGTGCCGTGATTGTGAATACCGATAATATCGCCGGGATAAGCCTCTTCAACATTTTCCCGATTCTGAGCCATGAACACGGTGGCATTGGAGAGCGACACCTCTTTACCCAGCCGGTGATGCCTGACCTTCATGCCCCGGGTGAACTTGCCCGAACAGATCCTGAAAAAGGCGATCCGATCCCGGTGGGCTGGATTCATATTGGCCTGGATCTTAAAGGTGAAGCCTGAAAAAGCCTCTTCCGCGGGGTCGACCATCCGGCTGATTGTTTCGCGCGGACCCGGCGGCGGCGAGAGCTCACAAAAGGCATCAAGCAATTCTTTGACACCAAAATTGTTAATCGCGCTGCCGAAAAACACCGGGGTCTGACCAGCCTTGAGATACTCGTCATATTCAAACGGGTTCGCAGCCCCCTCCAGCAGCTCGATATCTTCCCGCAGCTGCTCCGCATCAGATCCCAGGATCTCGTCAAGAATGGGATCATTCAAATCTTTAACCACAATTCTGTCCTCAGGCCGGGTATCCCGGCTGGGGGTAAACAGGTTAATTTCCTTACGATAGAGGTCATAGACCCCCTTAAATCCCTTGCCCATACCGATGGGCCAGGAAAGGGGAGTGCACTCAATCTGCAGTTTCTCTTCAATATCGGCCAGAATGTCGAGGGGATCCAGGCCGTCCCGGTCAAGCTTGTTGATAAAGGTAATAATCGGGGTGTTGCGCATCCGGCACACCTCCATCAGCTTGGTGGTCTGGGCCTCAACCCCTTTGGCACTGTCAATAACCATCAACGCGCTGTCGACTGCGGTCAGTACCCGGTAGGTATCCTCGGAGAAATCCTGATGACCGGGGGTATCCAGCAGGTTGACCTCGAAATCGGCATAATTGAATTTCATCACCGAGGTGGTGACCGAAATCCCGCGATCCTGTTCAATGGCCATCCAGTCGCTGGTCGCGTGGTTGGAGGTCTTGCGTGATTTGACCGCACCTGCCATCTGGATGGCACCGCCAAAGAGCAGCAGCTTTTCGGTCAGGGTGGTCTTACCGGCATCGGGATGGCTGATTATGCCGAATGTCCGGCGCTTCTGTATTTCTTTTTCTAATTGACGACTCACAATCTTCGGTTCACGGTCTGCGGTTTACGGTTCTCGGCTGCATGGTCTGTCTTTTCCCCTGGAAAAAACAATGCAACTTCATTGACTTCAAGACTGGCTGTCTTACCGCGTACAGGATATTTTTGCAACAAGTTCCACT
>CAZPXI010000451.1:0-2404 GCA_964590715.1 uncultured Desulfobulbus sp. | reverse complement strand
GGGGGCTGTCCGCTTTCGTTTCGCTCAAGCAGACCTACAAAACTGCGATCTTTTGGGCGGGAGAGAGCACAAGACTTCGATCCGGAATATTGCCAGCTCGCTGGATCCCCGACAACAGCACTCGGGGATGACGGGTAATTGGCTGAGTTTCATACGTGAGCAGATTTTTTTTATTTCTATGTCATACTCGGAGGGCGTTAGTTCTGCAGGTACGGCCCCTTGCGGACTGATTTTAACGATTCATGGGAAAGACCGACATCCCCTTCTGCATCTTTCCGGAGCCGGAAACCGGCGCGCAATAGGAAATCTTTTCTTTGGTTTTGGTGACCTTGATCGTTCCCACCTCGGTCATCTCGGAATCAAGCACCTCACCTGTATCGGGATCAACCAACTCATCCACGGCCCCGACTTTGAATGTCCTGCCGACTTCCACGCCCTCGCGGCTGCCGCGATTGATGATAACCTTGTCCCCTTTGACCAGAACCACCGACCCTTCCCAGGGAATGCCTTGGAGCTGGTTGATGAGAAAGATAACCGCCTGACCGACGGCATCTTCCAGGGCTTTACCGACATTATCATTCATCTGGCCGCCGAGGTTCCCGCCCAGCCCGCCAAGGGAGCTGCCGTGATATCCAAGGGTAAAGCCCTTGCGACCGGATTTGCCGATAACATCGGTTGAGGCCTTGACCTGACCGGTTTCCGAATCAACCAGGTAAATGGTGACATTCATCTCGGCCTCACCGGCGGAACCGCCGATACTGAAACCGCCGAAACTCAGCCCGCCACCGCCGCTGCCGGTCGTGTCCTGAACATGGGTGATGGAACCACGGACCAGCAACTGGGCCGGGGTCATTCGGCCTATTTTGGCTGTTTTCTTGCCCTGGGCCGTACGTCCGGAAGCGGCAAAATCCTGCTCAGCCATGGCCGCCTTGCGCATCTCACCATCGCCGAGCACAATGAACCAGCCGGATTTCTGGAGCAGGTTGGTCATGACCGTCTGCATACCGTCGCCGACGCTCCATTGTCCCCGCCAGCCCGCTTCGTTTTTAAATTTGGTGACCGTAATGGAATACCGCAGGTTACCGGACGGAGGGGCTGGAATAGTATTTTCAGCCGCCACCCAGGTGGCTGGTAAAAAGAGGGCCAGCAGCAGGAACAGGCCTGCCCGGGTAGATCGTTTCATTGTTATTTTCTCCTTTTATCTCTTCATGCCTCTTCAGGCTGAAACCGTGTGTCTATCTGGTTTTCTATTCTTCGTCTTTGATCAATACGACTACCTTGTCACCGGGTCTGCAATCGGTCAGTTTAGCGGCATTGCCTCTATTTTCAGCAAGTTCAAGGTAGCCGGAAGAATCAATCAGGGCGATAAGCTCACCTGCCGGCTGATCGGAATAAGTACTCAGTATGGAGTCAATGGTATGGTTTCCGATCTGAATGCCACCAAAATTTGAGGGCTGAAACTGGCTCAAATGATGGGTGTTGATTGTTGTTCGAATGTTGCCGAAATGATCTATATGCATGACCTGACCGGTAATGCTCTGTTTGTCGAGAACGGGTTCGGGGATATCGAGCTGAACGCACTTGGTAAAGGTTGTCTCCGGTCCGACTTTGTCCAGCGGAAGGCCGCCGGCAAGTGCGGCCGCAATCGGGGCCATGATGTCACGGCCGTGAAAGGTTCCGCTGACCTCGGATGGAAAGAGTGAGCTGTTTTCCACCCGGTGTACGGCTTCAATTTTATTATTCATGGCCAGCAGGGTCAGGAGGCCGTTATCCGGGGCAATAAACAGCTGATCATCACCGGTTGCGGCAAGGATGCCGCGCTGGCTGCCGACACCGGGGTCGACCACGACAAGGTGGATTGTACCCTTGGGAAAGTATCTGTAGCTGGTCTGGATGGCGACGGCGGCACTCAGAACGTCATGGGGGGGGATACCATGGGTCAGGTCAATAATACGGGCGGTGATGTTGCGTTTGAGAATCGCACCCTTCATCTGACCGACATAGGGATCCTGGAGTCCGAAATCCGTTGTCAGGGTAATGATGTTGGCAAAGTTCATCGTACTTGGTTCCTGTTGGCGGCAGCTGAAATAGTGGAAATGTCCAGCTCCGTAGTTTTTATAATTGTATCCGATAGTCAAGGCACGGTCACCATCAGTGGCCATGCTTTTCCGGATCTGAAAAAAACTCACCTGCGATCAAAGCATTTTCATCCTGCGTACTGTTATATCAGAGGATTAGCTTAATTTACAAGGGCGGGTTGGAGAAATTGTTGTTTCAGCAGCAGAAAATACAGGGCTCCCTCTTCCTTCATCCGGCCGGCGGCAAGCCCCGCTTCTTTACCGGTGCCCCAGAAAAGGTCAACCCGGCCGGAGCCGCGGATGGCCGATCCGGTATCCTGGACCAG
>CAZPXI010000450.1:0-2410 GCA_964590715.1 uncultured Desulfobulbus sp. | reverse complement strand
TTAAGATATTTGGCCTGGATATTTGCCCCGACAAGCCATTCGCCCTGTGTTTTTTCCGGCAGCGAGTCTTTCATTTCTTTTACGATTTCTTCAAGCTTGGCATCAGGAGCGGACGTAAGCTCCCTGGCCTTATTGTCAAAGGTGGTAAGATAGGCTTTCATGTCCGCCACATCTTTTTTTCCTGATAACGGTCCGTGTCCGGGGATGATCTTGTCAGCTTCAAGTGTTGCCAGAAAGTTGAGGGATTCTTGCCAGCCTTTGATATCGCCGTCACCCATATAGGGATGAAAGTCGGTGAACAGAATGTCTCCGGTGAACACTACTTTTTCAGACGGCACCTGAACCAGGATGCTGCCCTTGGAATGTGAGGGTGCAATGTAGATCAATTTTACTTCCACGCCGCCGGGATTCAACCCCATCCGGTCGGTAAAGGTAATATCCGGATAGGCGATTTCCGTTCCTGCCATTTCTTCAGGGGTTAAACCGAAATCGGCGGCATTGGCAAGGCCGTCGGCGGCCTTAAGGTGCATTTCATCGGCGCAATATGTATGGGCAACAATCGCAGCTCCGAGCTTGCTGAATTCATTGTTGCCGAAGCTGTGATCCAGATGATAGTGGGTGTTGATGACGTACAGGATCGGTTTGTCGGAAATTTTTCGTATATCCTGCAGGAACCGCTTGGCCTCCTTGGCCGATATCAGGGTGTCGACTACAACAATTCCTTTCTTGCCGATGATGATCCCGGCATTGGCCCCAAAACTGTTGGCGGGTGACGCTTCTTGAACATTGATGTATGAGTAGACGTGCGGGCTGATCCGGGTCAGCCCGTTTTCAGCAAGGGCTGTATGGGCAAACAGCAGAAAACAGCATACCGTGATCCGGATATT
Organism: uncultured Desulfobulbus sp.; assembly: GCA_964590715.1. Lineage (GTDB taxonomy): Bacteria > Desulfobacterota > Desulfobulbia > Desulfobulbales > Desulfobulbaceae > DRLX01. Next base: position 1,523 of record CAZPXI010000450.1, on the reverse strand, counting down.
TGATAATTTTTTCAGCCGCCAATTCTTTGAACCACTGCTTTTCCAGCAGTTCTTCCCGAACAAAAGGGTCGGACGCCACCAGTTGTGTTTTGCCTTACCCTCCCCTGCAACGACAAAAGAGATCAATCCTCCTGACCTGTCGGCAAACGGCCCGCCCGGATATTTGTCCGGGTTACAGTCATGTCGGTGTGCAATATGCCCGGGAACAATCCGGCTGATCTTCTCAGGTTCATTTTTCATAAAATAGAAATAGGTAAATCGTTTCATGATTGTTTCCCTTGATACGTATTTTCCATGAGATGACATATATTACATGGGGCGGAGAAAAAGCATAGGTCATTTTTGTACGATGAGATCCTGTGTGGTGATTTTGTGGAGTTTCGTCTCCTCAATCACTTGATTTTGTAGTGTAAATTAATCATCTCCCCCGAATGGGGGGCAGACCCGCTATGCATAGCCGTCAAGCTAAGGGGCAATCAACGTGCTTCCGGTGACATCCGCTCCAGCGGTGTCACCCTTCCCATGGCGCTTTGCGCCGGATTATGCCGATACAAAACCCCTGAATCCTCTTTCTTGGCGCAGAGCGCCTACAGACGCATAACACCGCGGGAGCGGTGTTACGAGGGGGCAACCCACTTCCTGCTGGTGGGCGGTGCCCACCCTACAAAAAACTGGTTATCGCCAGGGTGAAGGTTACGGAAATCCGAATGTATGTGCAGTAGTTGGCCTTAGCTTGACGGCTATGGCCCGGTATGGTCACCGTAATTTACTTTTTGGTGAGGTATATTTTTTCTGCGTCTCGGAAGTTATTCTTCAGTAATAACCTGTTTCAATGGGCATTTTTTTTCTTTTGAATCAATATGGGCTTTTTTCCAGAAGGCGTCTATTGCCATGATCAGGGTCGGATAGATATGGTCCTTACCGATTTTCATAAGCAGTCCGCTACGCCACATAATATCGACAATTTGTTCTTTCAAACCGCTGAAATAGACCTCATAACCGGCAGCCTGCAGTCGTTCCGTCAATAATGTCAGGGCATGTTCTCCCGATGTATCCATATCATTGATGCCGTTACACTCAAAGTGGATGATCTTAAGTTCAGGCATACTGGTAACAATCTCCAGAACCTCGTCTTCGAGGTAGCTGATATTGCCGAAAAACAGAGGGCCGTCAAAACGAATCACGGCAATATGTCTGCACTGCCTGAGTTTGAACCGTCCGGCATTCCTGTAATGTCCGTCTTGCCAGAGTGACAGTTCAGCAACAACAGGTCGCATTTTGCGATAAAAAAACACCCCAATGGTCAGAGCCACACCAAGCAGAATGCCCTTGTCCAGATGTGGAGCGAAAAACAGGGTGGCCACAAAGGTGACAACACTGATAACGCCATCGGATCTGCTGACAATAAAGGCATGTTTGATGTCACGAATATTCAGCAGGCCGACAACCGCCATCATTATGATTGCGGCAAGAACCGCCTGGGGAAGATAATAGAGCAGCGGTGTGCAGAAGAGTAAGGTGAT
>CAZPXI010000449.1:0-2422 GCA_964590715.1 uncultured Desulfobulbus sp. | reverse complement strand
CCGACATAGAAAACGACCTTCTGGCCATTGAAGAAGGTGGCGCCGACATTGATGTTGAACTGGTTAATAAGGTCTTTCGAGCAGCCCACTCCATCAAGGGCGGTGCCGGTTTCATGGGCCTTACGGTTATCCAGAACCTTGCCCATGCGGCCGAGAATGTCCTGGGACTTGTCAGAAGTGAAAAATTAGTCCCGAGTCCGGACATCGTCAACATCCTGCTTCTGGCCTCCGATGAGCTGCAGCAGCTCATCGAAGATGTAGCAAACAGTAATGATGTCGACATTACCGAACATGTAAAAGCCCTGAATGCCATATACGAGAGTGGAGAAGCCCCGGCAAAAGCTGAGCCGGAGAAGGTAGAGTCCAAGCCGGAACCGGAAGAGGAAGCCCCAAAGGCGGATGCTGTTGCCCCTGAGCCGGTAGAAAAAGTCGAAGAAGCTGCACCTCCACAGGAAGAGCAACAGCCCGAACCTGCTGCGGCAGTACAAGAGGCTCAACCTGAGCCGGCGCCTGAGCCTGAACCGGCGCCTGAGCCGACACCGGAACCGGTCAGCCCGCCGGCACCAAAGGTTCCGGCTAAAAAAACAACAAAGGCTAAAAAAAGTACACCCCAGAAAGCCGACACTTCCATTCGGGTTACGGTCAGCCTGCTTGACCAGCTGATGAATCTGGCAGGTGAGCTTGTTCTTTCCCGCAATCAGCTCTTACAGACCATCACCTCCGGAGATGTCCGCAACGCAGAGACCGTCGGCCAGCGGATAGATCTTGTTACCTCGGAGCTGCAGGAAGCCATCATGCTGACCCGGATGCAGCCCATCGGCAATGTTTTTAACAAATTTCCCCGCGTGGTCCGTGATCTCTCTAAAAAGTTGGGCAAACAGATGGATCTGACCATTGTCGGTAAAGACGTTGAGCTTGACAAAACCATTATTGAGGCCATTAACGATCCTCTGACCCATCTGGTCAGAAACTCGGTCGATCACGGCATTGAGCCCCCGGACGAACGTATCCGCAAGGGAAAGGAAGCCAAAGGGCTTATTGTCCTCAAGGCATACCATGCCGCCGGTCAAGTTGTGATCGAAATCAGCGACGACGGTAAGGGCCTTGATGGAAATATGCTCGCGGAAACGGCGATCAATAAAGGATTGCTCACGCCTGAGAAGGCCAAGGCTATGTCGGAGAAAGAACGCACCAACCTGATCCTGCTGCCTGGATTTTCCACAGCTAAAAAGGTAACCGATGTTTCCGGCCGTGGCGTGGGTATGGACGTTGTTAAAACCAACCTTGATCAGTTAGGTGGATCCATTGAAATTGAATCCGAGGTCGGCCAGGGCAGCACGATCAGTATTAAGCTGCCGCTGACACTGGCCATTATCCCCTGCCAGATTGTCATGACCGGCGGCGAACGGTATGCCATTCCCCAGGTAAATCTTGAAGAACTTCTCCGCATCCCGGCCACTAAGGTCAAGGAACGGGTCGAGCGGGTCGGCGACGCGGAGGTTGTTCGCCTGCGCGGCAACCTGCTGCCGCTTATCCGGCTCTCGGATGTGTTAGATATTCCAAGAACCTATTACGATCCAACCAAAGACGAACTCAATGCCGACCGACGCAGGCAGGTCGCCGACCGCCGGTCCAGATCCACACCGATGTTCAAAGAGGACGTACCGCAAGACTCCCCCGAGCAGAAATCCAACAAAGAAGAACTGGAACGGGAACATGGAGAACGCAGGCAAAGTCCGGCCAGCGCCCTGAATATCGTGGTTGTTTCCACCGGTGCCATGAAATACGGCCTGATCGTGGACCGTCTCCATGATTCCGAAGAAATTGTTATCAAACCGCTTGGCCGCCACCTTCAGCAGTGCAAGGGATACGCCGGTGCGACCATCATGGGTGACGGCCGCATCGCCCTTATTCTTGACGTGAGCAATCTCTCTCGCATGGCAGGATTGACTTCCCTGGACGGCACAGACCGGGCCGGCGAGCTTGCAGATGCAACCAAAGATGCCATCATCAAGGCTAAAGACAAGCAGTCCCTGCTCACGTTCTCCAGCTCCCCCGATGAACAGTTTGCCGTACCCCTGAACCAGGTGGAAAGGGTAGAGAAAATAAAACGAAACGATATCGAAGAAGTCGGCGGACGCAGGGTCATGCAATATCGAGGCGGCAGCCTGCCGCTGGTCTCTATCGATGAAGTCGCCATGGTCCAGCCGCTCTCCGATCAGGATAACCTGCTGGTGATTGTATTTAATCTTTCAGGAAAAGACATCGGCCTGCTTGCAATCGGCCCGATAGACGCAATAGAGGCTTCCGCCGACATCGACGGCGTCACGTTAAAGCAAACCGGTATAATGGGCTCTGCGATCATCGCCGGTCATACGACCATGCTGGTGAATATCTTTGAAATTGTGCAAACCATCAATCC
>CAZPXI010000448.1:0-2429 GCA_964590715.1 uncultured Desulfobulbus sp. | reverse complement strand
CAGGACAGGCTGCAGGCTATTGCCGACAGGACGGTTATTCATCATGGGTTGGAAGACCACCGGGAAAATCGGGTTATGGAAATCGACCAGGATCAGGAACTGCTCTGGGGGCAGGTGGAAGGCGCTGATCCTGAAATACCAAATGAGGTCACGATCCGTTTTGGTGATGCAGGGCTTTCCTTTTCATGCGATTGCGAAGAGGCCGCTTCCGGTACCGTGTGCCGCCATACTGTGGCTGTACTCTGCAAGTATGCCGATCAACGCGGAGAAACCGATCAACTGTTAACGGCTGCGGACAGTGCGATCAAGGACCGGATCAAGCGGGGACGTTCGGAAGTCGAAGCGGAACGTTTAAGTGGTGAACCCTGGTTTGGTTCCTGGCGAGCGACTTCGCTGGGTGGAGCCAGTCATTTTTCCAGCAGCTATCTGGTCACCATCCGCAGCCTGCAGCGGCGGGCTAATTTTTGTACCTGTCCGGATTTTACCGGCAACCAGCTTGGCACCTGCAAGCATATTGAGGCCGTGCTCCATAAAATCAGGAAACATCCACAGTATGCGCAGTTCAAGAAGCAGCCTGCACCGTATTCCTATGTCTACCTGGGCTGGGATGTGGAGGATGCCCCCCGGCTTATGCTGCATCGTTCCGCCGATGTGGCAGGTGATCTGCAGACCATTCTGGAGAATTACTTTGATGCTGCCGGTTATTTCAAGGGCCGACTGCCGGATGATTTTTTTCGGTTTATGGAGCTTGTCGATACCCGAAGTGATGTTCATCTGGGTGAAGACGCAATCAATTACACCCGCCAACTGGCGGCTGCGGCTGCACACAGGAAGCGATCAGCCGAAATACAAAAACAGATCCAGTCAAGCCGCAGGATTCCCGGGGTCAGAGCCCGGCTTTATCCCTATCAGGTGGAAGGGGTTGCTTTTCTTGCTGGTACAGGCAGAGCCCTTCTTGCCGATGATATGGGGTTGGGCAAGACCCTGCAGGCAATCAGTGCTGCGGCCTGGCTGCGGGAACACGAGGGCGTGCGAAAGATTCTTATCATCTGTCCGGCCTCACTCAAACAGCAATGGGCCCGGGAGATTTCGAAATTTACCGATCTGCAGACCCAGGTCATCCAGGGCCCACCGTCAAAACGTGGCGTGCAGTATCGGCGGGAATGCAGTTTCTTTATTCTCAATTATGAACTGCTCTTGCGCGATCTGTCACTTATTAATGAAGTTGTCAGGCCTGATCTGGTCATCCTGGATGAAGCCCAGCGGATCAAAAACTGGCGCACTAAGATCGCAACGGCCGTCAAATTGATACCCTCCCGCTATGCCTTTGTCCTGACCGGAACTCCTCTGGAAAATCGACTGGAAGACCTGTACAGCCTGATGCAGGTTGTTGATCCGAAAATTCTCGGCCCCCTGTGGCGCTACATGATTGATTTTCATGTCACCGACAAGCGGGGCAAGGTGCTCGGTTACAGAAATCTTTCTGTTTTACGCCGCAGACTGGAGCCGGTCATGTTGCGCCGTGATCGTCGTATTGTCAGTGACCAGCTGCCGGATCGCATCAACACCCAGTTAGACGTGGAGATGACGCCTAAGCAGGTGGAGCTCCATGACACTGCAATGGCTGCTGCCGGTCGGCTGGCCACCATTGCCAAGCGACGACCTCTGACCCCCACGGAACAGAACCGGCTGATGGCGGCCCTGCAGTCGGCGCGGATGGCCTGTGATGCGGCCGGCCTTGTGGATAAGGAAACCAAGGGCTCGCCCAAGATTGATGAGCTGGCCGATATCCTGGAGGAGGTCTGTCTCCAGTCCGGTTTAAAGGCGGTTGTTTTTTCCCAGTGGGAAATTATGACCAGAATGGTGGAAACCAGACTGCGCCGAATGGGGATCGGATATGTCCGCTTGCACGGCCGTGTGCCGACTGCCAAGCGCGGGGCCCTGATGGACAGCTTCCGGGACGATGACTCCGTTCAGGTTTTTCTTTCCACCGATGCCGGTGGCGTCGGCTTGAACCTGCAGAGTGGTTCGGTACTGGTTAATCTGGATGTGCCCTGGAATCCGGCGGTCCTTGAACAGCGCAACGCCAGGGTACACAGGCTGGGACAGACCAGAACCGTGCAGGTGATTACCATGGTGGCCGCTGATTCCTATGAAGAGCATGTACTCTCGCTGGTGCAGGGTAAACAGGATCTTTTTGATAATGTGATAGCCGAAGATGCTGAACTCGACGTGGTCGGGGTCTCGAAAAAACTGATGGAATCCCTGGTCGAGGATCTGGCTCCCGGCGGGACGGAAAAATCGGCAGCAGAGCCGGAGGAACGGGGCGAAGAGGACGAGACGGTTCCGGATATCGCTCCGGATGACGCCGAACCACTTGGCGGTAGTCCGGATGACGGCATGAAACGGGAGATTACCGCATGTATTGA
>CAZPXI010000447.1:0-2436 GCA_964590715.1 uncultured Desulfobulbus sp. | reverse complement strand
ATCCGAACCGGAGGGTCGGTTCGGGGAACAGGGTAACTTGTTATCAGGTTTCAGGATTCAGTTGTCAGATGTCGGTTACCTGTTGCATGTTGTCATCATTCCTGAAACAGTCGCTGCCCTCGTCATCACACCGAAGGAGGGCCTCGTCAATACTCATCATTTTTCCAAGCAGCTGCTCCAGCCCGTCATCGCCGTCCAAAACGTCGCCGGCCAGACTCTGCTCCACCGTGAAGTTGCCGCTGCCTGTTCGCCGCAGCCCGCGTAAATACGCACCGCAGTCAAGCTTCTTTCCGATATCCACCGCCAGCACCCGAATATAGGTTCCACGGCTGCAGACGATCTCACAATCTATTCGGTGCGTCTGCCGATCATATCCTATACAGGCTATGCTGTAAATTTCAATAGGCTTGGGCTCTTTCTGTATCATCACTCCTTTTCGGGCATAATGATACAGAGGCTTTCCCTTATACTTGGCCGCCGAATAGGGCGGCGGTGCCTGCATCTGCGGACCGGAAAAGCCCTGAAGACAAACCGCGATAGCAGCCTGATCCAGTTCAGGAACCGGTCTCTCTGAGATAACAGCTCCTTCCGGGTCCTGGGTCTCGGTTTCAACCCCGAGCTGAATGCAGGCGCGATAGGTTTTACGGCCGCTCATGAAGCGATCAATATGTTTTGTCGCACCCCTGCCGGCACAGACAATCAACAGGCCGCCGGCAAAGGGATCAAGGGTTCCGGCATGACCGACCTTTTTCACGCTCAACAATCGGCGAATCTTCCGGATAATACCAAAGGAGGAAATCCCCGGAGGCTTATCAATAAGGACGACACCGGCGATAAACGGCTGTCCATCTACCTGGACAGGTTCCCATTTAGCCATACTCTTAACAGTCCAACTGCTCAACGAGGGTCGGCAGCAACCGTTCGCGGACCTGATCAAGACTTAGACCACGACTACGAAAACCACTGGCCCGCACATGGCCGCCGCCGCCGAATCGTACCGCGACCTTCGAGACATCACAGCAGCCCCTGGATCGCAAGCTGACGGAAACACCCCCCTGCCCTTCTTTTAAAAAAACAGCCACCCGTACGGTTTTAACCGCTCGCGGCAGGTTAATAAAATTTTCCGTATCCTCAAGCGTGGTACCGGTCTGTTCAAGCATCTTACTGGTGACGGATATAATGGCAATCTGGTCATCGGCAAACATCGCAAGCGTCGTCAACACCAGCGGCATAAGCTTCAAGCGGCCAAGCGGGTAATTGTCATACAACTTCTCATTAATCATTCCCGGCCGGGCACCGCACTCAACCAGAGCCGCCGCTACCCGGTGGGTATGACTGGAGGTTGAGGCATAACGAAAAGAGCCCGTATCGGTGGCAATGGCAGTGTACAGACAGGTTGCCGCAGACTCAGACAATTCCTGCCCCAGGGCCTGAGCGAGATCACAGACCATCTCGCCGGTTGAAGAACGATGGGCTTCGACCCAGCTCAGGTCACCAAAGCCGTTGTTGCCCTTGTGATGATCAATGACAACAAAAGGGTGAATCTTCCGCAGCAGCGAACCGCTCTTTCCCAGTCGCTGCATGTCGCCGCAGTCCAAGGCAATGGCCAGGATGTTTTTTCCGGCGTCCTGAACAAAGTATTTCAGTGCCGCAACCGTTGTCTCGGCCCGGTCAAGTCCCGGCAGGAATCCGTACAGGTGCGGGGCTTCTTCTTCCAGGTAGCAGAAGATCCTCTTTCCCATGGCCTGCAGAATATCGGCCAGACCAAAGAGCGAGCCCAGGGCATCGCCGTCTGGCTTGATGTGGGTAATGAGGACCACCTGCTCCGCCCGCTCTATCAGGGGGACTAGTTCCTCAATCCCCGCCATCATCCTTGCGGCGTTCCCGGTCTATTTCCAGAAAAAGTTCGTCAATGCGATTAACTTCCTCATTGACACAGTCATAGTAAAAGACCAGATCCGGCGTGTAGCGCAGGTTCATGGCCTTGGCCAGACGACTACGGAAAAAACCGCGCGCCTTTTTCAGGGCCTGAAGTGCCTTCTTCGAATCACCGCCGACCGGAAGAACAAAGTAGACCTTTGCCTGTTTCAGGTCAGGTGCAACCACCACGTGAGAGAAGCTGACCTCGACAAGACGCGGATCCGCCACCTCACGGAGCAGAAGAAGCGACAGTTCATTCTTTATGGCTTCAGCCACTCGCTTTGGCCGGGAAGACTGGGGTTTGCCCAGCCCCGGCAGGGAAAAATCAAATTCCATAGATTACGCCGGAACCATATTATAGGGTTGCGGCGACCTCGTCCATGACAAAGGCCTCAAGAGTGTCACCGACCTTGATGTCATTGAAATTCTCAACCCCGATACCACATTCATATCCGGTGAGCACCTCTTTGGCATCATCCTTGAACCGCCTGAGCGAACTGATGACACCGGTATAGA
>CAZPXI010000446.1:0-2437 GCA_964590715.1 uncultured Desulfobulbus sp. | reverse complement strand
ACCCTCGTCTCCCTGAGCTGGGCCGGTGCGGTTTCTGCAGCTGATATTTCAGTTGAGGCGGAACTGAACCTGAAACGGTTTCCGGTAGATCAAGCCGCACTGCTCACAGTTACCGTCAGGGGAAGTAATAGCGGACAGCCGGAAGAGCCGCAGGGCGACGGCCTGCAGTTTACCTACCAGAGCCAAAACAGTCAGCTGCAATGGATTAACGGCAAGTCTTCCTCTTCCGTTTCTTTTGTGTTCATGGTCCAGGCCGATCAACCGGGAGAGCATACTATTGAACCGGTCACGGTCCACGTGGACGGCAAGAAGTACAAGACCAAAGCGATCAAATGTACCATTCTTCCGGTTGCAGCGCCGGCTGTCCCCCAAACCGGCAGAAGCGGAGGCACCGCCGTCAATCCACCGACCTCCTCTACCAGACTGCGGTCCGGTGAGGCGGACAAGATCGGCTTTATGCGGATTATCCCCAAAAAGGAAACCATTTACTCCGGAGAACTGCTTCCATTTACGATCAAGGCCCTGTTCAGGCAGGGAATACGAGCAACCATCAAGTCGGCACCCCGCCTGCCGAGCGGGAACTTCGTTCTCGACTCTCTGGACGACAAACCCGTGCAGAGCGAGGAGGTCATAAATGGGGTACCCTATACTCTTCTTACCTGGCAGGGAACCTTATCCTCAGTTAAACAGGGCGTTTTCCCAATGGAGGCTGAACTGGATGTCTCCCTGCTTGTCAGGGCTCAACGACAGCGGCCTTCGGCAATGCTCGGCTCTCCCCTGTTCAATGATCCATTTTTTGATGACTTTTTCAGCGGCTTCAGTCGCAAAGAGGTCACCCTGGTCAGCCCCCGGCAAAATCTGAAGGTACAAGATCTGCCGGACTCCGGGAAACCGGATGATTTCAGCGGTGCGGTCGGCACCTTCAGCCTTGCCGTGAACGCACAACCCACAACCGTCCGAACCGGGGATCCAATCACCCTCAAGATGAAAATCCAGGGTACCGGCAATTTTGACCGAGTCCATGCCCCGGTGTTCCCGAAGAACAGCAGCTGGAAGGCCTATCCGCCCTCATCTCAGGCCGCGGATGCCGACAGGGGAAAAGGAAAAAAAGAATTTGAACAGGCCATTATTCCGGTCAACCCGCAGATCAAGGCCATTCCTCCCCTGCACTTCTCCTATTTTGATCCACAGGCCCGGAACTATGTAACCCTGAGCAGCGATCCGATCCCGATTACCCTGCAGGGCAATCCGAATATGACAAGCCAGCAGCAACAGCAACCGGTCACCACCGGAGCCCCCGAGGCCGCTCGCCCTGCCAAGCCTTCAGGATCCAGGCTTGCGCCGATACATACGGAGTTTGGTAAAGCGGTTCAGTCACTGCAGCCGCTCTACCAGACCCGCTGGTTTCAACTGATGCTGGTTGTCGGCCTGTTGCTCCTGCTCACAGCCGTTTTTCTCCTGGCACGAAATAAAAGGATCAATGCGGATCCGGTTCGGGTGCAAAAAAAGATTCTGGAGAGCGAGTTACAACAGTTGGTGAACAAAGCACACCAGGCGATGGCGCAAAACGACTCGCAGCTGTTCTTTACACTCTGCCGCCGAATACTGCAGAAACGGTTTGCCTTTGCCTGGCAGACGGAAGCACAGGCCATCTGTACCGCAGACCTGGAACAACAGCTCCCCAAAGATTCTCCCCTGCAGGAAATCTTCAAAAAGGCCGAACATGCGGCATATACCGGGGAACAGATATCCAAGCAGGAAATGAGCAGGATTTTAACGATACTTCAACAGGAAATATATCAGTTATGATCACCAGGCAACGCATTGTTTTCAGATATCTTGTATTTGTATTTGTATTCATCCTCCTGGTGTCCTTGGGCCCTGCGACGGCCAAAACCGGTCAGGCCGAGGATTCCTTTGAGCTCGGCAATCAGGCCTACTCCAGAGGAGATTTCCCCGCTGCCGCGCAGAACTACCTGGAAACGGCAGCCGAACGCGGTGTTTCCGCCTCCCTGCTCTACAATCTGGCAAACACCTATGCGGAAATGGGGAAAACAGGCGAGGCAATCCTTGCCTATGAACAGGCATTGCGTCTTGAGCACAATAACAGTGACATACGCAGCAATCTTGCAGCTATACGTAAACAAAACGGCCTGTACAGTGAGGATCGCCCTCTCTGGCAGAAATACACCGATCTGCTCGGTGCGAATCAATGGATGATGCTCTGTGGGGTTTTCTTTTTTATTTTCAGTGGCTGCCTGTTGACCCGCAGCCTTGCCGACGTGCTGAGCGGCCTGGGACAAAAAGAGAGTATCATCCGGACTGCACGCTACTCAGCAGGTATCGCGCTTTTTGCCGCTCTCGTTACCCTGCCGGCGGCCATATATAGCTATCAAAGCTGGAATGACGGCGTGGTCTTAACCGACAGCCGGCTGCT
>CAZPXI010000445.1:0-2438 GCA_964590715.1 uncultured Desulfobulbus sp. | reverse complement strand
AAAAACTCTTGTAAAAAACCTCGCGAGTACACCTCTGTCACATGGAGGATGCTGCGTCAGGAAGTAACATAGTGCAATTCAATACCAAAGTCCCCGGCAGGGGTACTAAACGGAATGATAAACCGGGGTGCGCCGGCAAGGCCTGAGGTACGGATGGATTTGCCGACTGCAGTGGTCGGTATTGCCAGTTCAGTCTCCATCCCTTCTGACAGCAAAGCTGTTTTTAATCCGCCGGCAACCATATTGGCAATTTCTCCTATGGCATCCTTGACATCTTCATCAATTGCATCAATGTCCATACCAAGCATTGCCCCGGTAATACCCTTTGCCGTTGCTTCCGGGCAGTGCACGGCAAGGACCCCACGCAGATCACCGGCAAGCCCTATCATGCTGGTCAGGTTTGATTCAATGGCATCATCCGGGTCTGTCAGGGGTACGCCCGGAGTGATTTCAATAAAAATCATTGCGGCAAAAACTTCCAGCGTCGCTGCTGTAATATATTCTTCTAATGATGACACGTTTGTTTGATTGGTCTCAATTTAAAAAAAAATTCCACAAGGTAACAGGTTATCGTTCAAGTTCAAGCTCCACATAAAAAACTCCGGCTGGAGCCTTGAAAGGAAGAACAACCTGATCAACTTCATTGCTCGACATGAAAGAATACTCTTCCCCGGAAATAGTGGAAGGAAGAGACAGCTGAATGTCCCGGCCCTTATCGGAAAGAATGGTCTTGACATTCCCGCCGAGCATATTGGCGATTTCACCAATGGCATCCTGAACATCTTCGTTCATCTCTTCCACTTCCATGCCGAGAAAGCTCGTGGTGATGGCAAGGGCCAGACTGTTTGGGAAATGAACGGCAAGCATTCCTTTGCGGATGCCGGCAAGGCCGACCATACCGGTAATGGAATTTTTCATAATGCCAAGCTCTGCAAGGGGTTCCCCATCCAGGCTGATTTCCATCATCACCATACCGGTAAAGATCTCCTGGGTCGCATCCACAATTTTAGGAATAATATCAGAAAAATCCTCCACCAATTTCCCTCCACCTTGTCCTTATCCGGCAATCCAGCGGCTCCGGCTTTCACACGTTCTCTTGTTTAAACCAAAAACAACCCTTTGCGATAGCTTACATAAACGGGCCAAGAACCTCGTTGACCTTATCCGGAGTAAAGGGCTTTTTCAGGGCCCCGACCGCACCCAGGCTCTTGGCCTCACCAATAATGTCGTCACCGGTTTCCGTTGAAATCATGAAAACCGGAATATCCTTAATCCCGTCCCGGCCGCTCTTCTCGCGTAGGAACTCAATTCCATTCATGTTGGGCATGTTTATATCACTAAGAACAATATCCACCGCTTCCTTTTCCAGGACTTCCAGGGCCTCCAGGCCATCTGCGGCCTCAAATATGTCACCAAAATCCAACCCTGCCTGACGCAGGGAACGACCGACAATCTTACGCATGGTGCTGGAATCATCAACGAGTAATACATTTTTTGCCATGGGAATTCCTCCTCTATATGGATTGACTCAAGTTATTCGTAAAGACAAAATGATAGACTTCTGCAAAACAAAATTCAAAAAAATCTCTTTCTCACACATGGGGTATAGTATCAATTTCAAGCCATTGAAAGCAAGTTTTCTTCAAAAAAAAATGCTTTTTTTCTCCACCGTTAAGATTCACTTAAGGATCGTGAAATAAAATCCTATCGACGGCCACAAGCCAATGGACGTGAATGACGTATCCTCATCGTATAGCCGAGCAGGTCCAGACAGGATAAAACCCCGTTCATGTTTTTTCACAGGTCACATCAAATCCATGGTAGAATAACAACAAACATCGTACGCCTATGACCAGTGATCAAATTTCACACCATCTACCGCAGGGAGAATGGAGAGCCCGTCGAAATTATTGGGCGTGGCAACCTGGAACCCTCCCTTTACAATATGGGAGCCGCCACCACAATCCTGTTACTCAATGAGCACCGGGCATGGTGGGCTCATATCGGGGACTGCCTGCTCTATCATGTTCACAAAGCCACACCGTCACTGATAACTGAAGACCAGAATCTTGCCTGGGAGCTTCTTGCTGACCATAAAATATCAGAAGAGCAGCGCCGAACTCATCGGTTCAGCCGATTTTTAAGCCAGTGCCTGGGTGAAGATGACATTAATCCTTCAAGTGGTTCCTTCCCGGTATCCGCAGGCGACAACCTGCTACTCTGCACCGATGGCATTCATGACCTGCTGCCCAAAGAGACCATTGCCGGGGATACCGACGGAGAAAAATACTCTGGATGACCGGGCGAAAAAACTGCTGGAGGCAGCCTTGAAAGGCGGCGGTAACGATAAAATTGTCTTGATTCTGCTGGAAATATCTTGAGGTAAACCAGCATGGCTGGACCAGATTTTTAACGTCACAGCCACAACAGATAGCGTA
>CAZPXI010000444.1:0-2450 GCA_964590715.1 uncultured Desulfobulbus sp. | reverse complement strand
CGGCCATAGACTCCGGCGCATAAAAAAAGGCCTGGAAGAAAACAGTAAAACCACCATTTGCTTCCTGTGCTCACATGTGCCTCCAGTGGATGGCCGTTATATGCCGGGACCGGGTCGGGAGTAACCTTCAATCCCGCCAGTGCATAAATAATCCCTAATATCTCGTGTTCGCTGTTGGAGTAACTCTGATCATGGCGTCCGTTATACAGGTACTCGATGAGGCCGTAGGTATCGTTGTCTGCGGCGCTGAAAACCGAGCTTGAGGTGCTTTTCGGGTAGATCACCTTCAGCTTCGGCACGCTTCGGCGGAGTTTGGCAAGGATAGAGTGTTTCAGATCCGTTAAGCGGCTGTCCTGCGGGTCAAGGTGAATCGTCAGCGTCAGTGGTTTATCTAATCTGTGCAGGGCACGGCTGTCGGCTGGATTCAAGGAGTGGCGCTGATTTTCGGTAACGTCCATGTAGCCGGGGAACAGAAACGCAATCCAGCCCATGCAGAAAACGACCACGAAAGCTGCAAAAGATCTGCCCAGTTTCATGGACAACGGTCTACCAGGGTGGAGCCAGATGGTGGTCAACAGGAAGAAAAAAAGGGCGATGCAGAGGAAGACGGCAACAGAGGTGGTTGCCAGTAGGCCGTTTTCAAATTGTCGCAGCATGTTGGTCAGGGAGAATGCGCCAAGGGCGCCCAATACGCCGCTTTGACCGACGGCGGCAAAGTCAAGAACCCATGAACCCAGGGTTACGGCCAGGCAGAGCATGGCTGCTGTCGGCAGGGAGTCGCTGATGGCACCGGCAAACATGGCAATCGTTACAACCGTCAGAAAGTAGAGGCCGTGGCCTGCCAGCAGGGCGGCCATCTCCGGTGGATACATATATCCGCCCATCATGTGCCAGAGAACCAGGGCCGAAGCCGCCGGCAGCAGGGCGATCAGGTAGATCAGGCCCATGGCTGTTACCTTGAGGCCGCAGAGTGCCGAAGGCGACAGGGGGAGCTGCAACAGAAGTTTGAGCGCGCCGCTCTGTTTGTCCAGTCCGATCAGGCGGATGGCGACAAAGGGCAGCAGCATGGTCTGGCAGAGATAATAGGCGCCGAAGGTGGGGACGAAAATTCCGTCCAGGGGGTTCATGCCGGCGGCCAGTTCCGGATACGTTGCTGCGGTTCGACTTGCCTGGCTGAACAGGTCAACGGCCTGGAAAAAACTGTAGCCGACCAGCAGCGACAGGATAATGAACATGCCCCACAGGGCAGGGGAGACCAGGAGACCGCGTATCTCCTGAAGCAGGATTGCTCCGGCCGTACCCTGTTTTGATGGTTCTTCAGGTAATGGCAAGGAATACCTCCTCAAGGCTTGCGCCAGGTGCCATGGAGGTCCGGGTGCGGAGCTCGTCAAGGGTGCCGATTCCAAGCACCCGGCCCTGGTCCAGCAGCAGGAAACGGTCGCAGATTTTTTCCGCCTCGCTCAACTGGTGAATGGAAAGAATCATGGTGCGCTCCGTCCTGTACTCGCGCAGCAGGGCCATAACCGACAGGGACTGTCGGAGGTCGAATCCGTCGAACGGTTCATCCAGCAGCAGCAACGGTTGCTTGCTGAGCAGGGCAATGGCAAGCAGCACTCTGCGTCGATAGCCTTTTGAAAGGGCCTTCAGCGGTTTAGCCAGGACGGAGGAAAGATCCAGTTTGCCCACAAGCAGCTCAAGGTCGGCCGGAGCGGCGCCGTGAACCCGGCGGAAGAATGAGAGCGTGGTTGCAACCTGTTGTTCGGCAAACGGCAGGATGGCATCGGGCTGATACCAGAGGAACTGTTTGCGCCTGCCGGGTGCAACCGGTTCGTCCTGCCAGTTGATGGTTCCGGACTGGATGGGGGTCAGGCCGGTGATGCATTCCATCAGGGTGGATTTCCCCGAACCGTTGGGGCCGATCAGGCCGAGAATTTCACCCGGCGTGACGGCAAAGGAAACATCGGATAAGACCTGGTAGGTCCCAAAGGCTTTATTGAGACCGATGACCTGCAGGCAGGATGGTTGGGATCTGATTTCGGCGCTGTTCATCTTTTCCGGTACCGGCCTGAAATATAACGGTGGAAATACTCATGGCCGAGCCTTTTTTATATAATTTGAGAACTATTGCCTGTTCTTACTGCAATAGCAAAAATAAAACCACACAATTTCAGACTGTTGCAAATTATGAGGTTCAGGATCTTATAAAATTTGTAATCCTAAACCTTGCGGACATGACAAAAAAAATGGCTGAACTCCTGCCGGCGCAGTTTTATTCCTGTTCCCTGTTCCCTGTTTTCCTTTCTGCGCCAATACATTTCGACCGATTGCCATGCCGGACATAAAAAAACGCCTGCAAAGAGTTGTTTACAGGGCACTGTGAACAGGGTATGCATGAGCCTTGTTACTATAAAGCTACGGTTCATTTTAATTTTCCGAAAAACTGAAGTTTG
>CAZPXI010000443.1:0-2451 GCA_964590715.1 uncultured Desulfobulbus sp. | reverse complement strand
AAGACATGGTACAGGGAGGACAGGACAAAGGCACCTGCCACAAGACCTGTCATGTATGGGTACAGGACGATCTGGATACTCCAGTAGATAAATTCATTGGGATAGACAAAACCTTCTTTGGTTGTCCACTCCATTCCGTGTGCTATCAAATCGCTGTTTGCGAGTAACTGATCTACCATCATCTTACCTCACGTTTTCGTCCAGGCCGATATAGAAAACCTGTGGCTTGGTACCATATTCATCTTTTAAGACTGCTACTCTTTCGGTCAGGATAGCCTTGGTGACCGGATCGTCAGGGTTCTTCAGATCACCGATCTGTCGGGCTCCGAACGGGCAGTTCTCGACACAGGCTGTTTTCATTCCCTTGGTAATCCGGTGATAGCAGAAGGTGCATTTATCCGCTACCTTGTAGACCGGATGAAAGAAGCGAACCCCATAGGGACAGGCCATGATGCAGTAGCCGCAGCCGATACACCACTTGCGGTCGATCAGAACAACACCGTCCTGGGTCTGGTATGAGGCGCCTACCGGACAGACCTGAACACAGGCCGGGTTATCACATTGGTTACACAGTTTGGGAACAAAAAAAGCCTTGCTGATATCTTTGGGATCAATGGTTTTTCCATCGATTTTGCTGTCCTTGAAGCCGTCTCGGTCACCATTTGGTGAATCCACATGGGTTTCATCATCTTTGGTGATCACGTAGCGTTCAACCCATGTCCTTGTAATCGGCAGATCGTAAGGCACATCGTTTTCTTTTTTACATGCCTTGACACAGAAGCCGCAGCCGGTGCATTTGTAGGTATCCACCAGAAATCCCCAGCGTACTGCAGGATCGCCGACCGCGGATTTGGCCTCAGCCGGGGTCAGGAATTTAAAGCTGCTTAATGGCAGAGAAGCTGCAACGGCCCCTCCCACCAAGCCTTTTTTTAGAAAATCTCTCCGGGAACAACTCATTATTCCATATCCTCTAGGTTGGGGTTATGCGGATTGTGACACTCGACGCATTCTTGTTCGGGATTATGCTCGTTGGGATCAATTGCCGGGAGTTCACCTCGTTGACTGCCTGGATACGGAAGATCCAAGTGACAGCGCAGGCAGAGATCCCTGCTTCTGTTGATCGGCAGAGCTTCAGGATCATCAGGATGTTTCAGGGCCGGTCCATGACAGTTTTCGCACTGGATAATGGCATGTTTTGATTTGGTGATGCTCGCGCTGTTGTCCTCATGGCATTCCGCACAGTATTCACGTCCCTTATAACTGATCGGAAACTTTTTCCAGTCGTTGACGCTGTCGGCACGATAAAAGTTATAGGTGAAACTGTCACCATGCACCCCAAAATCCGACGGGACCATCAGTTGCCTGGCCGTCAGGATCAGAGCAATAAGTGCCAATGCCGCAAATAGCGGCCTAAATACGTGGTTCCTCATGCAATCCACTCCTCCTTTTGGTGAAAAAACTAAAAACCTGTATATCGGCATTCTTCCTGACCGATTACAGGATGCACGCCGGAATAGTCCGTACAGGCTATTGTTAAATGCTCTCAAGAATCAATAGACCTGACTGATCCCTGACAGTGTTCTCGATAAAAAAAATTACAGATGAACCTGCACTGTTCCCTGTGCGGTCCAATCAATAAAATATTGAAAGTGTGTGGCTTCTGTTACCCGATCTCTATCGGTCGGAAATGAATGGAAGCCAATATAGTATATCAAATACCACAATGTAGGAAATAATTTTGGCAGTTTATACAACTCTGTGGTAAAGAAGTAAACAACGAACTGCACGAATAACATAAAAAAAGTACACAGATACAGGTACCAACCTGTCTATTTGCTGACTATCTTTCGAAAATTACGTATTGACTGTAACCTGTTTCACTTTAACCCACTCGATAGAAAAAATGGCGGACCTTACACTAGAAGAAAAAATTAATCAACTCACTGATCAAATTACCATCCTGACCAACCAGCTCAGCAAGCAGAATGAGCGGCTGGCAACCCTTGAAAACGCCCGGCACAATCCTGTCGAAGCGAGTTCAGCCACCGGTATTGCACATATTGAGGATCTTCGAAAAACCGTTCAGGACAATCCGGTACAGGGGCACATTCCATTACCGGACAAGGCGGGATCCTCATTGGCCGGGAGTGGATCCTTTTTGGCCAAACTGGCGACGATCTGCTTTATCCTGGTTGTTGCTCTGGTTCTTCGTACATTGACGGACAGTGGTATTATTGCCGCGCAAACGGGTTCATACATCGGAACAGCTTACGCTGCATTTCTTATCGCCGCCGGCTGGAGGATGCTGGGTCGTAACCATAAGTTCGGATCGATTTTTCCCGTCTGCGGTGCTCTTCTGATGTTTGCACTGGTCATTGAAACCCACGCCCGATTCGAAGCGTACACCTCTTTGACCGCCTACACTATTCTGCTGTTTACTCTGCTGCCGCT
>CAZPXI010000442.1:0-2462 GCA_964590715.1 uncultured Desulfobulbus sp. | reverse complement strand
ACTCATGACGATAACCGGAGTCTGCAGACGGTCGGCAAGATCAAAGGCGTCGGCCGTCATTGAGAAACATTCATTGGGATCGGCCGGAAACAGCAGGACGTTGCGGGTATCTCCGTGGGAGGCGTAGGCCGAGGCCAGCAGGTCGGCCTGCTGGGTGCGGGTCGGCATGCCGGTACTTGGTCCGCAGCGCTGGACATTAATCAGGACAATGGGAATCTCGGCAAAGTAGGCCAGTCCCAGGAATTCGGTCATCAATGAAAGGCCCGGCCCGGAGGTGGCGGTAAAGGCCCGGGCCCCGTTCCAGCCCGCACCAATGGCGATACCGATGGCGGCCTGTTCATCCTCGGCCTGGATGACGGCAAAATTTTTTCTGCCGCTGTCCCGGTCCACCCGGTAGCGCCCGGCAAAACGCTCAAATGTCTCTATAACCGAAGTTGACGGCGTAATCGGGTACCATCCGGCCACGGTTGCCCCGGCATAGAGGGCCCCAAGGCCTGCGGCGGTATTGCCGTCCAGCATGATCCGCTCACCAACGACAGAGGCGGGCCGAATTGAAAGAGCACAACTGCCCGGATGATGCTCCATCGCATAGTTAAAACCGATCTCCAGGGCCCGGATATTTGGTTTTGCCAGTTTCGGTTTCTTGCTGAACTGCCTGGTGATCGAGTCGGAAACAGCATCAATATCAATATCCAGCAGAGAGGCCAGCGCACCGATATAGATGATGTTTTTCAGCAGCTGCCGCAGACCGGGCTCGGCAAATTCCGCATTGCAGAGTCTGGTCAGCGGAATATCAATGACCGTAAGATCGTCGCGCTGATAGGTCTCCGGCAGCTTCCGGGTTGAATCATAGAGAAAATATCCTCCCGGCCGCACCATGTCGTAGTCCCGGCGCATGGTCTGGCCGTTTACCGCCACCATGAAATCAACCCCGCCCCGGCGGCCCAGGTAGTTTTTCTCACTGACCCGCACTTCAAACCAGGTCGGCAGCCCCTGGATATTCGACGGAAAGATATTCTTCGGGCTGATGGGAACGCCGAGCCGGTAGATAACCCTGGCAAACAGATCATTGGCACTGGCGGATCCGGACCCGTTGACATTGGCAAACCGGACCACAAAATCATTCACCCGCTCTATTTTCATCAGCGGTCTCCTGCTACGGCGGACGTGTAGACAAACTTGAGCATTCTCCAGGCGGCTGTCGGACAGCGTTCGGCACAAAAACCGCAGTGGAGGCAGACATTCTCGTCTTTGACCATTATACGGCCGGTCGACAGGGGTGGCGAAATATACAAGGGCTGAAGGAGATTCCCGGCCGGCACCGTCAGACGCTCGCGCACCTCTTCCTCGCTGCCATTTTCAAGAAAGGTAATGCAACTGGTGGGGCAGATATCGACGCAGGCATCACACTCTATGCACAAAGAGGCGTCGAACACGGTCTGGACATCGCAGTTAAAACAGCGTTCAGCTTCCGTTTTCCCGGTTTTTATATCAAACCCGAGCTCAACTTCCAGCAGACGGTCCTTTAACGATTTGGCCTTGGCCGCATGCGGAACGGGCTGGCGTTTGTCAACGCTCACCTGGCTGTCATAAATCCAGTCATGAAAATCAAGCTGCTGATCGGCCAGAGTTACCTTGGCCCGGGGCCTGTCATGCAGATCTTTACCCCGGCAGAACAGATCTATGGAAATCGCGGCCTGATGCCCGTGTGCCACCGCAGTGATGACGTTTGCCGGACCGAAAGCCGCATCACCGCCGACAAAGACATTGGCAAGACTCGTCTGCAGGGTCGATTCATCGAGCACCGGCAGGCCGCGGCCGGTAAATTTCAGGCCGCTGTCTTGTTCAATCCACGGGAAGGCGTTCTGCTGGCCGATGGCGATCAGAACCTCGTCACAGGCCATGTATACAGGTTCTTCTCCGGTTGGAATCAATGTCCTTTTTCCATTTGTATCGTAACAGGCCTCCACTTTCTCAAACCGCATGCCGACCAGCTTTCCGTCTTCAACTACAAATTCAAGCGGGACATGGTTGTCGACAATGGGAATATCCTCACCAACGGCGTCCTCTATTTCCCATTCCGAAGCCTTCATATCGGCCCTGGGACTGCGGACAACTACCCGCACATCCTCACCACCTATTCGTCTGGCCGTCCGACAGCAGTCCATTGCAGTGTTGCCGCCGCCCAGAACGATGACTTTTTTGCCGGTTTTTTCGACATGGCCGAAAACAACCCCGGCCAGCCATTCGATGCCGACGAAAATGGAAGCATCCCCCTCCTTTCGGCCGGGAAGACTCGGAAGGTCACGGCCGCGGGGAGCGCCGGTACCGATAAAAACGGCATCATATCCTTTATCAAGAATCTCCTTGAGACTTCTCACATAGCGGTTGAAACGGGTGTTAATTCCCAGGTTGAGGATATAATTCACCTCGGTATCAAGCACCTCTTCAGGGAGCCTGAA
>CAZPXI010000441.1:0-2471 GCA_964590715.1 uncultured Desulfobulbus sp. | reverse complement strand
TTTTTGTCGACCGGATGCCTACTTCAACCACTTCGCCCCGCTCACCGCTGTCCAGAATGATATAATCCCCCACTTTATAGGCTGCATCGACAAACAGGGCGATTCCGCCGAAAAAGTTGGCCAGCGTGTCCTTGGCGGCCAGGGCAATGGCGATACCAATAATGCCGGCCGAGGCAAAGAGCGGAGTCAGGTTGACCTTCCAGATGACCAGACACCACAGTATCCCGGTGAACAGGATGACAATCCGGGAGATATTCTTGATCATGTAGAAATGGGTCTTGTCGATCTTCTCCAGTACCCAGCCCATATTGTTTTCGTTCATAGCTGTGATTTCACGGATAAGTGAAATCCACCAGACCATCAGGATCAACGTCTTGATGATATTGGGCAGGACCATGTTCCAGGGCGGGGGAGTGACCGGTTCAATCAATAAAGCATGGGTGAGACCGAGCAGGAAGATCGTCCAGCAGATCGGCCGGTGGATGATTTCGACGATTCTTTCATCCGCCTCCCAGTGGGTGCGGTTGGCGACTTTAAGCAGGAGGCGGTCGATAAAAAGATCGGCTGCTTTGGCCAGCAGCGCATAGATGAAGATCAGCAGGGCGCGCTCACCCAGTTGGTACTTGCTGAGTTCGTGCATGTAGTAGGAAAGTTGTGTTTTGAAAATTTCCTGTACTGTTGCAAAATCCATGGAGTCCTTTCAGGGTTCAGGATGATTGTCGGTGTCGTAGATAGCAAAGACTTCCGGTAGTGCTATGGCAATGTCCACATGACGAGCGAACTCGTGAGACTCCGAGAAGCCTCGCCACCGACGGCGGAAAGGTTATAACTTCTTGTATTTCCGTACAGTGCAAATGGCGTTTTTACTTTTTTACAAGTCCATCATGATTGGTCTTCGTCCAATGGTTTTGCCTCATCAATGAGCATGATGGGGATATCGTCACGAATGGCATAGATAAGCCTGCACGATTGGCAGATCAGGCCGTCTTTTTCTTCGTTCAGTTGGACCGGGCCCTTGCATTTGGGGCAGGCAAGTATGTCGAGTAATTCCTGTTTCATCGGGTAATCCTTTATGTCTGTGGTTGGAAATGGTCGGTCAGCTGTTGTAACATGTTGACTTGGTGTATTTTCTGCAATATCTTGCGTGCAAGTGTCGGTGCATCAGGGATTGACGGGAAAACGGAAAGGTCGTATAACTTCTTCCTGCCGATCATCATGCATAATTTTTAATAAATTTTCACCTAAATTGAACAATTCACTCATTTGAAAAGATAAGAGATAAATGATTGTACTTGTTTTTTTAAGAAAATCGTCCAATGCAGGTTTCAAAAAATACGGAGTTGTCTGGTAGATGAAAAAGAGTATTCCGGTGGATCAGGCCGTTGGCATGGTGCTGCCGCATGACATAACAGAGATCAGAAAGGATCAGTTCAAGGGGCGGGCATTCAGGAAAGGGCATATTATTCGATCCGAGGATATTGAACACCTGCGTCGGTTGGGAAAAGAACATATTTACGTGCTTGAGCTCAGCGAGGAAGAGATTCACGAAAATGAGGCCGCTCGAATGATGGCCCGGGCCCTTGCCGGTGACGGGATAGCATTTGACGGTGAAGTTGTTGAGGGGAAGATTGCGCTCAAGGCCGCCTGCGATGGTTTACTCAAAATTGACCGTGACCGGCTCCTGGAGTTTAATATGCTGGGCGAGGTCATGTGTTCGACCCTGCATGATAACACCCCGGTCAAACGCGGCGAGCAGGTTGCCGCAACGCGGCTCATCCCGCTTATCGGTGAGCGGCAGCTGGTTGACCGGGCCGTGACCGCTGTCGGGGGTGGTGAACCTGTTGTCCGGGTCCTGCCTCTGAAAAAGGTTCGGGTCGGACTGGTTATCACCGGCAGCGAGGTCTTTTATGGACGTATAGATGATAAGTTTGAACAGGTGCTGCGAAAAAAAATGATCGCGCTAGGGTCGGAAGTTGTTACCGTGCGCTTTTCCCCTGATGATGCAGCCGTGATCGCAACGGAAATACAATTCTGTCTCAGCGAAGGGGCGGACCTGATTGTGACCTCGGGCGGGATGTCGGTAGATCCCGACGATGTGACCCGCAAGGGTATTCGGGATGCTGGGGCGGTGGACATGGTCTATGGTACCCCCGTGCTGCCCGGTGCCATGTTTCTGGTTGCCCGCATCGGCGAGGTTCCGGTGCTCGGTCTCCCTGCCTGCGGCATGTTTCACAATATAACGGTGTTTGATCTGGTGCTGCCCCGTATTCTCACCGGAGAGCGTATCGGCCGCCGTGAACTTGCCGTCATGGGGCATGGAGGGCTTTGCCGGAACTGTAAGCGTTGTCAGTATCCGGTCTGTAATTTTGGCAAATAGCCGGTGCGTTTGTTGCATATTTTTTTAGAGATATTTTTTATCTGTTATGGCGATGAACGGAAAAAATTCCAGTGAAATCGAACTGATGGATGAT
>CAZPXI010000440.1:0-2479 GCA_964590715.1 uncultured Desulfobulbus sp. | reverse complement strand
TTAGAGGCCCAGGTTGACCGGATCTGCTGGGTCAAGCTCGGTCAGCTTGGCAAGATAATAAAATATTTCAAAAAAAACGGGGTCACGGAAACTGTTTTTACCGGCACCATCACCAAGACCCGAATTTTTAAAGATATCCTGCCCGATCTCAAAGGGCTGACCCTGTGGAACAAGATTGATGCCAAACAGGACGACGCCATCCTGCGGGCGGTTGCCGGTGCCCTTGAGCGGGAAGGCATTCAGGTGCTGGCCTCAACCATCTATCTTCAGCATCTGCTTTTTCCAGCAGGTGTGCTGACCCGAAGAAAACCCACTGACAAAGAAGCGGAGGATATACGGTTCGGCTGGGAAATCGCCCGTGGCATCGGCCGTCTCGATATCGGCCAATGTGTGGTTGTCCGCCAGCGAAGCGTGCTGGCGGTTGAGGCCATTGAAGGAACCGATGCGGCCATACGAAGAGGAGGCGGGCTTGCCGGTAAAGAGGCCGTGGTTGTCAAGCTCAAGAAACCGGGCCAGGATTTTCGATTTGATCTGCCCGCCACCGGAACCTCGACCATTGCCACTCTGGCCGAGGTCAAGGGTTCTGTGCTGGCGGTGGAGGCCGGACAGTCCCTGCTCTTTGATCGCAGGGATATGATTGCGAGAGCCGATCAGGCAGGTATCGCCGTGGTCGGGGTCCGGGAACAGGAAGACGGCCGTCTTTTGTGGTAGCAGTATTGTAGTTATATCGGTTCGGACGGGCTTATTCGTTCCGTCTGCATGAGAAACTGATTCCAGCCGGGCGGAGCCGTATCGATTTCCGCACCGATCTGTTTACCTGATTCGGTCGCCAGCACCCATCTCGGTTTGACCAGCAGGTTGTGGTCGGCACCATATCCCCTGATAACAACGCTCAGTTCGTCCATTGTATCAAAAAATTTATCCGGAAGATTTTTCAGGCTGATACCCAGCCGGGAGATATTGCAGACCAGACCGGTACAGGTCGTATCACCTGCAGTAATTTCGGCAAAGGTTCCCTCGTAGGGGATAAACCGTGGGTGCTGCCTTTTTTCCCTACCGGTTGGTACATCGGCAAAAAAGAAGGTTCGGGTCAGGCGGAGGAAAAAGCCGGTAACGGAGAGTGTCAGAGGAAGGAGCACAAAAAAGAACAGTGGAAACAGCCAAAGGTATAAGGTGAGATCCGGATGAAAAAACATTGCTCAACCCTCCCATATTTTCATGGTGTTGCCGTGAAATAAAGAGAGGCGCACCCCGGCATGCCCTTGTTCAAGAGTTCCTTTTTCGTCCACATACTCCTCCTCTTTCCAGTGATATTCTATCACTGGAAAATAGCTTTGTACATGGGTAAAAATGCCTAAAGTAGAGTGGGTAATTCTACCTGCAACAGAATTTTTGCTTTCCGGCCTGAATTGTCTCAGGTTGTCGGCCGAATCTCTATCCTGCCCTGCAGGAAGCTCTTGACCTCGCCGATGGGAACTTCTTTTCTGTGAAAAATCCCTGCCGCCAGGGCTGCTTCGGCATCAGTTTGTGTGAAAACTTCAAGAAAATGCTGGGCTGAACCTGCACCACTTGAGGCGATGACCGGAATGGTTACTGCAGAACGGACCGCATGTATGAGTTCCAGATCAAAGCCGGAGTTGGTTCCGTCCTTGTCAATGCAGTTGAGCAGAATTTCACCGGCACCCAGATCCTGACAAACCCGGGCCAGGGTGACGGCATCAAGATCTCGTCCTTCCCGGCCGCCTTTAATGGTGCATTGATACCAGCAGTACTGTTCCCCTTTTGGTCCTGGAAATTCGGTTTTGATAACCGGGTGGCTGACCGCGTCCGGGGAGTCGACATAGACCCGCCTGGGGTCAACCGAGATAACTACCGCCTGATTGCCGTAGACCCTTGCAATCTGCTCGATGGAGCTCATGCCGGTTGCCTTGCCGGTCTTTAAAACCTCTTCGACAATCAGCACTGCATCGGAGCCGATGGAGATTTTATCGGCCCCGGAACGGAAATATTCAGAGGCAACTTCAAGTGCGGTATAGCTGGTCCCGTTCCGGTCGGTAAAGTCACGGATGCCGCCGCCGATGGTCAGGGGTACAAAGACATTTTTGGAGGTCTGGCGCAGGACCTTGATCATGGGCATGTCCTGGAGCGGGAAATCACGAAAGGCGGTGATGTTGAGAAAGGTGATTTCGTCGGCCCCCTGCCGGTAGTATTCTTCCGCCAGCTGGACCGGCTTACCCAGGTTACGGACGTCCCCTTTTTCGCGGACGTCGTACTGGTCCCCCTTGGTGACAACCAGATCGCCCTGATCGTTTGAGCGTACATCCAGGCAGGCAATGATCCGTTTGGCAATTTTTGTGGTCTGCGGGCAGTTGCGGGGCTGGATGACCCGGCGGCTGGAATCAAGAAAGTTCTCCAGGATCCTGAGCCCGACTCGGCCGCTTTTTTCCGGATGAAACTGGGTGGCGACAACGTTGCCCTT
>CAZPXI010000439.1:0-2483 GCA_964590715.1 uncultured Desulfobulbus sp. | reverse complement strand
CCCAGTTCCAGCTGTTCATCGTTGCGGGTCACCAGGGCCCGGCCGCTTATCACCAGCCAATGCTCACGCCGGTATTTATGCCGCTGCAGGGATAACCGCTGCCCCGGCTTGACGACAATCCGCTTAACCTTGTGATCGACCTCATCGGCAAGGATGGTAAAACTCCCCCAAGGCCGATGATCGGTTAACTGGACAAATTCTTCAGTGGTAATTTCACCCATTTTCTCTCTCTTGTTTCAGCCTCTGGCCCCTAATCCCCGGCAACCAGCCAGCAGCACTGGTACGGCTCCAGGTGCAGGGTTTCTTCAATCGTTTCTTCTCCGATCAGGTCCCAGGCAGTTTTCTTTATCGAAAGAATCGGACCAAGCCGGGCAAAGGGTATCTGCTGCCCGGCTGGGCCGACGTTGTGGACACAGGTCACCGGAGTGCCGGGTTCCGGTGTCCGGACGACAATGAATATCGAATCCGGAGTGTCGATTATCTCCTGCGGCGTATCCGGATGAAAGGCGGAATGAAGCCTGCGCCTGGCAAGCAGATCGGTATAGGAATTGAAGACCCGACCGGTTACGGTTTTGGGATCAGACAGCAGGCTACGCAGATCAGTATCCAACCAGCGGCCCCGGTTTATGGTCCGGTTCTGTCCGGTCTCGGCCACCCCTTCATGATTGTTACGGGACCCGGTCAGGCTGTGGAAATAAATCGCCGGTAACCCGCGCAGGCTGAGCATGATGATCTGGGAACAGAGGAACCTGACCGTCTGCCAGGAGAGATCCTCAGGTCGATCCGGATCTTTCATGGCATCAAAATAGGTAATGTTCAATTCATAGGGAATATCGCTGCCGTCTTCACCTTTGCGGCTGTTGACAAAGCCTCCGCAGGTACGGACCGTCTGCACCACCCGGTCGATCTCCTCGGGGCTGAGCAATCCTTCAAGCGGCCGAACCCCGATACCGTCATGGGAGGCGGTGAAGTTTAAAAAAGAACAGCCGGGCGGCGGCGGAGCAAGCGAGTCGGCCCAGTTCTGCAGGTGACGACTGGAGCCGGACTGCAGGGTGTGCAGTAAAAGCGGCGGCAGACTGAACTGATAGACCAGATGGGCCTCGTCTCCGTTGCCGAAATAACTGATATTCTCCTCATGGGGCAGGTTGGTCTCGGTCAGCAGGATCGTACCCGGGGTCACCGAGTCGAGTACATCGCGCAGCAGTTTGACCAGTTCATGGGTCTGGGGCAGGTTAATGCAGGGCGTGCCGATTTCTTTCCAGAGATAGGCGATGGCATCAAGCCGGATCACCGACGCGCCATGGGCAATATACCCCAGGAGAATATCGAGCATCTCCATCAGGACATCGGGATTGGCAAAGTTCAGATCCACCTGGTCATCACTGAAGGTAGTCCAGACGTGACGCGTACCGAGAACCGTCTGCACCGGTGTCAACAGCGGGCTGGTCCGGGGGCGGACGACCATGGACAAATCAATCTCGGGCTCCACCTCAATAAAAAAGTCCCGGGCCGGAGCAATGGAGCCGATATAATCCTGGAACCAGCGGGATCTGCTGGAGACATGGTTCAAAACCAGGTCAAACATCAGTTTGAAATTCTCGGCAATGGCTTCAATATCCTCCCAGGCACCCAGTTTAGGATCCACTTTTCGGTAATCTATCACCGAAAACCCGTCATCGGAACTGTATGGGAAAAACGGCAGGATATGAACACCGGTCACCATCCCTTTCAGGTGGTCATTCAGAAACCTGTTCAGGGTGACAAGCGGCGCTTCTGTTTCAGCCGAAATCATGTCGCCGTAGGTGATCAGCATGCAGCTGGCCTGATCCCAACAGGGGTTTTCCATGCTGCAGCGCTGCTCCAGGTAGTTATAGCGTCCGGAGACAAGAGCTACACGTTCCAGCAGAACATCAACGGCGGAAGGCCCGTATAAAAACTCGAGCCGGGGCCGTAACCGCTCTTTAAACCCACTTTTCAGTCTCCACATACGCCCCCCTCCAATCAACCTGATTACATGCCGTTTTTGATATTATTGAGTAACACCTGCAGGCAGTAGCGCAGGGCCGGATAGCCGTAATACTTCCGTCCCATCTCAAAATTATGGGCAACCATCTGCTCCCGGTACTCATCATCATCAAGCAGCCGATGGGCCTCGGCAACAATCTGCCGATTGATAAAACCATCCATCACCGGCACCTGGAACCCCTTGGGTTCAATATCGCGTACCCAGACCGGATAGCGGTTGACAATGATCGGGACCTTGAAATAAAAGGCCTCAAGCAGGGCATTACCGAACCCTTCATAGATGCTGGGATACATAACCAGATCCGCATGGGGATAGAGGTCATGGAGGACATAGATTTTTTTCCCATCACCGTTGATGTGCCTGCGGTCCCCTACCCGGTCACCGAAAAACCGCAGATCCACCCCTTCGGACTGGGCCAGTTCCGCCATCTGCTCGGGATAATCATCGCCCTCGTCCC
>CAZPXI010000438.1:0-2483 GCA_964590715.1 uncultured Desulfobulbus sp. | reverse complement strand
CCTGAACTGGAATTATGGCAACCGGATATTTTTTTCCACATCGTCACATTCTCGGTATCGATCACCTCTCGACAGAAGATATTCAACATATTCTCACTACGGCTGAATCCTTTAAGGAAATATCTTCCCGTCCGATCAAAAAGGTGCCCACCCTGCGCGGCAGCACCATAATCAATCTTTTTTTTGAACCCTCCACCCGTACCCGGCTTTCTTTTGAAGTGGCTGCCAAGCGCATGAGTGCCGACACCTTTAATATCTCCGCTTCAACCAGCAGCACGACCAAAGGGGAAACTCTGATTGACACGGCCAAAAATATTGCGGCCATGAATCCCGATACCATTATTCTCCGTCATTCTTTTTCCGGTGCGCCCCATATGCTCACCCGTTATATTGATGCGGCCGTGATCAATGCCGGTGACGGCACCCATGAGCACCCGTCCCAGGGGTTGCTGGATATGATGACCGTCCAGGAACACAAGGGGCGTCTTGATGGCCTGAAAATAGCCATTATCGGTGATATCCTCCATAGCCGAGTTGCCCATTCCGACATTCTGGGTTTTAGCAAAATGGGGTCCGAGGTTTGTGTCTACGGACCCAGCACCCTTATCCCGAGAGGGCTTGACCGGTTAGGGGCAACCGTGTGCAGCAGTCTGAGCGAAGTGGTTGAGGGGGCCGACGTGGTTATGACCCTACGTATCCAGAAGGAGCGGCAAAACGATTCTCTGTTTCCTTCATTTAGAGAATATGCCAGAAGGTTCGGTGTGACGAGCGAAGTTGTTTCCCTGGCAAAACCGGATGCCCTGGTCATGCATCCCGGGCCGATCAACCGCGGTATCGAGTTGATGCCCGATGTGGCCGACGGCAGCAGGTCGGTCATCCTTGATCAGGTGACCAATGGCGTAGCTGTTCGAATGGCCATGCTCTATCTGGTCATGGGCAATACCTGACTTGAAGCGAGAAATCATGTCTACAAACTATCTGATAAAAAGCGGCCGGATCATTGATCCAAAAAATTCAAGGGATGAGCTCGGCGACCTTTTCATAGTCGATGGACGTATTGCCGCTATTCAGGAGGCAGTCGGCAATATACGCGAGATTGATGCCGACGGTTGCTGGGTGGTACCAGGCCTGATCGATATGCATGTCCACCTGCGCGAGCCGGGTGAAGAGTACAAGGAAGATATTATATCCGGTACCCGTGCCGCTGCCGCCGGAGGATTTACCGGAGTGGCCTGTATGCCCAACACCCGTCCGGTCAACGACAACCGGGCCGTGACCGCCATGATTCTGGAGCTGGCTGCATCGGCATCGGCCAGAGTCTATCCTGTAGCCGCTGTAAGTAAAGGGAGTCTGGGCAAGTCTCTGGCCGAGTTCGGGGATCTTCGTGAGGCCGGGGCGGTGGCGGTTTCCGATGATGGTCTGCCGGTACAGAACAGCCAGCTTATGCGCCGTGCACTTGAATATGCCGGTGATTTTGACCTGACCGTTATCTCACATAGTGAAGAGCCGAGCTTGAGCAATGGCTCCATGAATGAAGGCGAGGTCTCTACCCGTCTGGGACTCAAAGGCATTCCAACCGCCGCCGAGTCCATCATGGTCTACCGGGAAATAGCCCTTGCCGAGTATACCGGCAAGCCGGTCCACATCGCTCATGTGAGTACGGCCATGAGTACGGATCTTATCCGCTCGGCTAAAAAGCGGGGGGTCCGGGTGACGGCGGAAACCACCCCCCATTACTTTACCCTGACTGAAGAGGCGGTCGATGGCTATAATACCAATGCCAAAATGAACCCGCCCCTGCGAACCGAGCAGGACCGACAGGCCATCCGCCAGGGGCTGGCCGACGGTACCTTTGATGCTGTTGCCACCGACCATGCGCCCCATTCGATCCTGGAAAAAGAGGTTGAGTTTGATGCGGCGGCAAACGGGATAATCGGCCTGGAGACCTCCCTGCCTCTTGCCCTTGCCCTGGTCCGGGACGGATTGCTGGATGAGCAGCGGTTGGTGGAGTTGATGTCGGTGAATCCGGCAGCCATTCTCGGCCTTGATGCCGGTTCACTCTCTGTCGGCGCCAGGGCGGACATAACAATCATCAATCCGGATCAGCAGTTTCATTACACCGAGGATCAGGTGGTTTCAAAAAGCAAAAATTCGCCTTTTCTGGGCTGGAAATTTCAAGGACGTGCCGTGTTGACCATGGTCGGCGGCAGGATCACCCATAATCTTTTGGTGTAGCTTTCTCTGACGACAGCCGGAAGGGAATGATATTCTTATGGCTGAAATTGAGGATGAAGATTTTTTTCTTACCCCTAACCCCTGCTTTCTGCATAGGGTACCGGATCCTTAAGTCCTGCCTCGGCAAAACCTTTTAAGCGCAGCAGGCAGGCATCACAGGCGCCGCAGGCTAGTTCCCCTTCCGGGTCGTAACAGCTGTGGGTCATGGAATAATCCACTCCGAGCCTGATACCTGTTTGAATGATTTC
>CAZPXI010000437.1:0-2491 GCA_964590715.1 uncultured Desulfobulbus sp. | reverse complement strand
GACTCGGTCAGGTGATGAATCAGGGCCCCAAGTGCGGTTGCCGGAGGAGGCGCGCTGATCTGTTTTCCCAGGCCAAGGCGTGCGGCGTTCATTCCAGCCAGCAGGCCCATGGCTGCGGACTCAACATACCCTTCCACTCCGGAGAGCTGACCGGCAAGAAACAGGCCTGGTCGTTTTTTCATCTGCAGTGAGCTGTCCAACAGTTCAGGAGCGCATATAAAGGTGTTACGGTGGATGGAACCCAGACGAACAAACTCGGCCTGTTCAAGTCCGGGGATGGAGCGAAAAATTCGTTTCTGTTCCCCATAGGTCAACTTGGTTTGAAAACCGACCAGATTGTACATGGTTTCCTCACGGTTTTCCGCCCTGAGCTGGACAACGGCGTGGGCAATCGTGCCGGTCTCAGGATGGGCCAGGCCCACCGGTTTCATGGGCCCGAAGCGGAGGGTATCCTTGCCCCGCTCGCACATGACCTCAATGGGCAGGCAGCCTTCAAAATATTTTGTCTGCTCAAAACTTTTCAGGGGTACGGTCCGGGCACTGCCCAGCATTTCAATAAATGCGGTATACTGCTTTTCGGTCATGGGACAGTTCAGGTAATCGCCCGGACTGTCATCATCCCAGCGCGATTTACGATAGATGATGTTCATATCCAGTGAATCGGCACTGACAATGGGTGCAATCGCATCATAAAAGGCCAGGTGTTTTTCTCCGGTAAGGGCGACTAAACTTGCCGTCATCGCCTCGGAGGTCAACGGCCCGGTAGCCAGGATGACCGGAGTATCGGAAAGCGGCAGCTCGGTCATTTCCCGGCGGATAATCGATATCTGTGCATGCTCTTCAATGACGTGTGAAATATATCCTGCAAAACGAAGACGATCAACGGCCAGGGCCGAACCGGCTGGAACAGCGGTTGCATCAGCAGCCCGGATGATGAGTGAGTCCAGCTGCCGCATCTCCTCCTTAAGCAGCCCGACCGCCGAGCCGAGGGCATTGGAGCGCAGGGAGTTTGAGCAGACAAGCTCCGCCAGCAGCTCGGATTCATGGGCCGGGCTGAACCGGGTCGGTTTCATCTCGTATAAGTCCACATTCAGGCCCTGTTTCGCTGCCTGCCAGGCGGCCTCACAACCGGCCAGCCCGCCACCGATAATTAATACGTCACTCATTCTATAGTTACCTCAAGCCTGCGACGCCCCCACCTCAGTGCGTCCTGATGAGATTCAAAATAAAGATCTATCCTGTCCGGACCCTTGACCGCACCGCCTCGATCCGTGACCATGCCCCAACCCCAGCCCGGAACATACATGCGGGTGCCGAAGGGATAGTATTTTGTATCAGCGGCAATGGTTCCATCCTTGTGAAGCCAGAGCCAGGGAAAGACGGCACGTACCGGCAGCATCCAGGGATGAACCAGACTGTCTTTGGAAAACAGCCCGGCCTGAGGCGCTTCCGGCTCAGTACCGGCAGCCGTCAATCCGCTGTATAATTTTCCTTCAGCCTTGCCCGCACTGACGTATCTGTTCCAGAAATCCAGCTTCAGGTAGGTCCAGCTTCCCCGTTCCCAGGAACAGCATTGACCGCAGCCGCAATAGGCGGTGGTCTCTAGAATACGGGTCCGTTGGCCGGCACAGCCGGACATCAACAGCAGGAGGAACAGGATAGAACAGACAGCAAGAACAGGAATTCGAAAAAAATCCTGAACGCACAAAGGCACAGAGAACCCTCCCTGTGCCTTTGTATTGTCCTGTATTCTACCGGGTTGGCCGGATTTTTTTAATTGCAGTTTAATACCGGTAATACTCCGGCTTATAGGGACCTTCAACGGGTACTCCGATATAATCCGCCTGCTCCTTGCTCAAGGTGGTCAGGTGGGCATCAATCTTTTTCAGGTGGAGCATAGCCACCTTCTCATCCAATTTTTTGGGCAGGAAGTAGACCTGGTTTTCATACTGCTCGGAATTTTTCCACAGCTCCATCTGGGCCAGGACCTGATTAGTAAACGAGTTGCTCATGACAAAACTTGGATGGCCGGTTGCGCAGCCGAGATTGACCAGACGGCCTTCGGCCAGGACGATTATCCGCTTGCCGTCGGGGAAAATAACATGGTCAACTTGAGGCTTGATGTTCTCCCATTCAAGCTCACGCAGACCGGCAATGTCGATCTCGGAATCAAAATGACCGATATTGCAGACAATGGCCTGATCTTTCATTTGATCCATGTGCGCCCTGGTGATAACTTCCAGGTTGCCGGTGCAGGTCACAAAAATATCACCAACCAGTGCGGCCTCTTCCATGGTTACGACCTTGTAGCCTTCCATGGCGGCCTGCAGGGCGCAGATGGGATCAATCTCGGTTACCAGAATAGAGGCGCCCATACCGCGCAGGGCCTGGGCGCAGCCCTTGCCGACATCGCCATATCCGACCACAACTCCGACTTTACCGGCAATCATCACATCGGTTGCCCGCTTGATTCCGTCGATCAGGGATTCCC
>CAZPXI010000436.1:0-2501 GCA_964590715.1 uncultured Desulfobulbus sp. | reverse complement strand
AACCCGAAACCCGGAACCCGAAACCCGAAACCCGGAACCCGAAACCACTGGTTATTCCCGTTTTCATTCCCCATGAGGGCTGTCCGCACAGCTGCGTGTTCTGTAACCAACACCGGATCAGCGGGGTTCAGGGCAAACCGGTAACGGGTCCGGAAGTTGCTGAAATCATCCGCATCTGGCTCGGGCGCAGTCAAAAAAAAAGGTCGTCCCGGGTGCAGGTCGCCTTTTACGGCGGCAGTTTCACCGGCCTTCCCATGGCCCGGCAGCAGGAGTTGCTCTCCAGCGTCGGCCCGTTTATTCAAAGCGGCGAAGTGCAGACCGTCCGCCTGTCCACCAGGCCCGATTACATTGATTCCGAAATTGTTGTTTTTTTACAGGAGCACCAGGTTGCAACGGTTGAGCTCGGTGTTCAGTCCCTTGACGATGCGGTCCTGAAGCGGAGCCTTCGCGGTCATCCGGCACAGGATGTGATCCGGGCATCCGCTCTGCTTAAAGCGGCAGGGATGGAACTGGGCATTCAGTTAATGGTCGGTCTGCCGGGTCAGACCTTTACCAGCCTTCGCAAAACCGTTACCAGGGTGATCGCGCTTGCACCGGCTTTTGTTCGCATTTATCCGGTTCTTGTGGTTGCGGGCAGCGGGCTTGAACTTCAATACGGCCGGGGTGAGTATCGGCCGCTGTCGCTTTCCCTTGCCGTCCTCCAGGCCGCGTGGATAAAAAAACAATGCACGGACCATGGAATCCGGGTGGTTCGGATGGGATTACAGCCGGGGCCGGAGCTGGAACGCTCGCTGGTGGCCGGTCCTTATCATCCTGCCTTTGGTGAGCTGGTCAATGCCCGCCTCATGCTCCGGCAGACAAGAACACTGCTCAGCCGGGTTCCGCCGGGCCGGCAGGTGCGGCTGCAGATTTCCGATCGGGACCAGTCCGTGTTCCGGGGAATACGCTCGGCAAATATTCACCGGTTGACCAGCTTGGGACTCTCTGATAGATTCACCCTGCACACAGACCCGGATCAGCCCCGCGGCACTGTACAATTCGTCCCTAATCCCTAATCCCTAACCCCTGATATTCATGCTCAGCATCAACAACCTTAGCCTCCAGTATGGGGCCAAACATATTTTTCGTGATATTTCCGCCCAGGTTCATACCGGTGAACGCATCAGTCTGGTGGGTGTGAACGGAACCGGCAAGTCGACTCTGCTCAAGATCATGTGCGGCCGCCAGGAAATTGATCCCGGCATTGTCAGCCGCGCCTCCTGGTTCACGGTTGCCTATCTACCCCAGGAAATCACCATAGAACTTGGTGACCGCAGCCTCTATGACGAGGCCGAATCCGCCTTTGATGATATCCTGGCCAGTCAGCAGGAACTTGAGCGAATTGGTGAAAAACTGGCTGGTCTTGATCAGAACAATCCTGAGATTGATGCCCTGCTCGTGCGCCAGGGGGATCTGCAGCACCTGCTTGAGGGGCAGGATGTCTTTCGCATGCGACCGGAAATCGAAAAGATCCTGTTCGGGCTTGGTTTTTCCGCAGCTGATCTGGAGCAGCCGGTTGCCGGTTTTTCCGGGGGCTGGATCATGCGCCTCCTGCTGGCCAAACTGCTCCTGCAGAAACCGGCCCTGCTCCTTCTTGATGAGCCGACAAATCATCTTGATATTGATTCGCTGACCTGGCTGGAAGATTTTCTTCTCCAGTACCAGGGCGCCATGATAATCATTTCCCATGACCGTTCCTTCCTCGATCGGGTCACCGAGATCACCTGGGAGTTGTCCATCGGGCGTTTGACCGTGTACAAGGGCAACTATTCCTTTTTTCTGGTTGAAAAGGAGCAGCGGCTGGAGCTTGAACGGGCGGCCTATAATAACCAGCAGGCGATGATCAAGCAGACCGAGCGTTTTATCACCCGATTCCGTTCCAAGTCCACCAAGGCGCGTCAGGTTCAGAGCCGGGTCAAGCAGCTGGAAAAGCTTGAGCGGATTGAGCTCTCTGAAACCGAGCGCTCCGTCCATTTTTCTTTTCCCCCGGCTGCGGCCTCGGGCCGGGACGTCCTGACCCTGAAGGGTGTGCACAAGGTTTTCGGGGAGAAAACGGTTTTTAAGGATGTCAGCCTTTCCCTGCAGCGGGGCGATAAGCTGGCCGTAATCGGCGTCAACGGGGCCGGAAAATCAACTCTGTTGAAGATCCTTGCCGGTCTGGAACCGGCCGAAGGTGAGGTCCGTCCAGGTCATAATGCGATTCTCTCCTATTTCGGTCAGCATCAGGCCCAGGAACTTGCCGGTGCACTGAGTCTGCTGGATACGGTCTACCATGCGGCCGAAAACATGACCATTACCCAGGTTCGTTCCCTGCTCGGCGCCTTTCTCTTTACCGGTGACGAGGTGGACAAAAAGGTCCGGATTCTATCCGGCGGGGAAAAGAGCCGGGTGGCCCTGGCCAAAATGCTGGTTCGTCCGGCCAACCTGATGCTGCTTGATGAGCCGACCAACCATCTCGATAT
>CAZPXI010000435.1:0-2534 GCA_964590715.1 uncultured Desulfobulbus sp. | reverse complement strand
TGCAAACAGTCGGTTATTGGTGGTGAATCATCATCTGTTGTTTTCCGATCTGGCCGTCCGGCGTGGCGGCTATGGAGAGGTTCTACCGCGTTACGAGGCGGTTATCTTTGATGAGGCCCACCATGTGGAGAAGGTAGCCACCCAGTTCTTCGGCCGTTCGTTTTCCCGTTATCAGCTGCAGGATCTGGCCGGTGATCTTGAGCGAAGCGCACTGGCTGAGTTGGGCCGGAGTGAGCAGAAAGATTTTTTAAAAAAAGTCCATGCCCTGTCCGGCCGCATGGAACAGCTGGCGGCCATGTTTCCGACCCCGCGAGGTCGTTTTCCACTGCAAAAACTGTTAGCTGAAGATTCGGGGCTGACGGAAAAACGGGATGGGCTGCTGCGCGCCTTTGATCAGCTGGCCGACATTCTGGAATTAGCGGGAAAAGGGCAGGAACCATGGGCGCAATACGGGGTTCGCTGCCGGGAGCTCCAGGAGCAGCTGGAGTTCATAACAACCGAATCCTTTGACGACCTGCTGCCGGAAGACATTCGTTATATTCACTGGTTTGAGCGAAGAGAAAAAAATCTGATCCTGTCGGCTACCCCGATAGATGTTTCCCGGGAGTTGCAGGACAGTCTGTTTTCTTCCGTAGCCGGGAGCGTTTTTACCTCGGCCACCCTGACCACGGGCGGGGATTTTAAATATTTTTTCAAACGGCTGGGCCTGCCGGAAGAAACTCCGTCTCTGTCGTTTCCCTCGCCTTTTAACTATGAGGAGCAGACCCTGCTTTATGTTCCGGGCAACAACTTCCCCGAACCTGTTGCCCCGGGATATCAGCAGGCCCTGCATGAGCGGATTCAAGCGCTGATTGAAGCTGCAGGCGGCAGAGCCCTGGTTCTTTTTACCTCATTTAAGGCCATGGATGCGGCCTGGGATACCCTGGAGGATGCGTTAGACTTCCCGTTGCTTTGCCAGGGAAATGCACCCCGCCACGAGCTGTTGCGCCGGTTTGCCGGTGAAACCCGGGCGGTTCTTTTTGCGGTTGCCAGTTTCTGGGAGGGTGTAGATATTCCGGGTGAGAGTTTAAGTTTGGTCATAATAGATAAATTACCATTTGAAGTCCCCAGTGACCCTGTTATTATGGCCCGATTGGACAGAATCAAGGCCGGAGGCGGCAATCCGTTTTTTGAGTTCCAGGTGCCCCGGGCGATTCTGAGCCTGCGCCAGGGGGTAGGGCGTCTGATGCGGAGTTCAGGTGATCACGGGGTGATGGCGATTCTTGATGTGCGCCTGTTCAGCAAAGGCTATGGCCGGCGTTTCCGAAATAGTCTACCGCCAAGCCCCCTTGTCCGAACTGTTGAGGATATCGTAACTTTTTTTGAGAAGGAAGATGAACGCGAGCAGCAAAAATAAACAGACCCGTTTACGTACAGTTGCGGCAGAGGTTGCCGCCCGGGTGGAACAGGCCATGCACACTGATCTGGAGTCCGCCCTGCAGGGCTGTGACCCTTTGCTGGTCGAGGTGCTGGAGTATGGTTTATTCGGCGGTGGTAAACGGATTCGACCGCTGCTGGCGGTGTTGTCCTCTTCGATCTGCGGACGCAGGAATAACGAGGTCTATTTGCTGGCCGCTGCTTTTGAGTATCTGCATGTGGCCACCCTGATCCACGATGATGTGATAGATCATGCCCGTGACCGTCGGGGCCGGGAGGCGGTGGGCCGGAAGTACGGCACGGCTGCGGCCATCCTGGCCGGAGACTGGCTCCATGCCCGGTCCATGCATCTGGTCGGTCGTCTGACTGGACCGGACGGTCTGGATATCTTCTGCCGGGCAACCGGGGCCATGGTTGATGGTGAATTTCTTCAGCTGCGTTATGTCGGAGATGCCGGTATCGGCGAGGACGAATATTTCGCGGTTATTGCCCGCAAAACCGGCAGTCTGATTGCCTCGACCTGTGCCATCGGCGCACTGTTCGGCGGCGGTGATTCCGGTCGGCAGCAGGCCATGAACAGCTATGGCGAAAAGATCGGGGCCGCCTTTCAGGTGGTGGATGATCTGCTGGATTACCTGGGCAAACAGCAGCAGACCGGCAAGAAGGTGGGCAATGATTTTATTGAAGGCAAGGTCACCCTGCCGGTGATTGCCGCCATGGAGCAGGCCGGAGACAAAGAGCGCCGCGAATTGACGGCGTTATTTTCCGGAGATCGAACCGGGGACGGTGCTTACGATCATCTCTATGGGCTGCTTGAGCAGCTGGGCGGATTTCAGCGGGCACAACTGGTTGCAGAAGAACTTGTCCGGGAGGCCGTGGACTCACTGCAGGTTTTTGCTGATGCTGAAAATGAGGGAACCTATGGGCTGCTGGTTGCCATTGCAGAGTACATACTGGTAAGGAACAAATAAATGCGCAGTAACCACCAAGTATTCATCCGGCCTGTCCTGTATACCGTTTTGCTGCTGTTTATGATTGGGTTGTCCTCCTGTCGCTTCCCGTCAAAGGAGGATACGGCAGCTGTGGAACAGCCTGCCCGGTCTGCTCTTTTGGAAAAA
>CAZPXI010000434.1:0-2539 GCA_964590715.1 uncultured Desulfobulbus sp. | reverse complement strand
TTCTACCGCAGTGGACGCCGAGATATCTGGCAACAACCGGTAAAGGTGTAAGCCCCTTTCTCACCCTGGTGGATATCGCGGCCTTAATCAGCGGTGGCATCAAGGGGGTGTTTAAAAAATAGAAGGTTCCTGAAAATACGGTTGAGCCATCGGACGGACCCGGTTCGGCAACGCATTAATATTCTTTCATCTGGAAGAATATACATTTTCACCCTGCCGGATGACTTGCCATGCCCTTATAAACTTGTACGTTCCTTAATTCGCACTTATTTTTTTCGGATTCTCTTTCTGGACAACGATCATAGTCAGAGCAATTAGAACAACGCCGGGCAGAGTGCGTGCAGGTGGCAGACCGTGCCCGAGCGCCCAGTCAATGAGAAGAATGAGCGGAGGATACAGGTACGAATAAGCCATGACTCTGGTGGGCCCCAGGTAGAGCGTTGACCATTGGGAGAGAAAAAAAGTAACAACCGTACTGAAAACGGCCAGATACAAAATACCGACCCAAATTATCGGCTGGATTGCGGCCCAGGGGATAGTCGTAAGCTTGGGTGCAGCCATCAGCAACAACCAGCCGCAGCCTGTGAGCAGAATCCAGAAGGTCATGACCGCCATGGGCTCGCCGCGATAAAAAAGCTTTACCAGGGGCGTATAGAACGCCATCAGTAGACATCCGCAGAAAAAAAGGAGATCTCCACGGTTGAGCTGCATGGCCAGCAGGTTGGCCGGGTTACCGTGAAAAAGAACCCAGACTGCGCCGATCATGGCAAACATCAGGGCCAGAAGTCGGTTGATCCCAAGCCTTTCCCGGAGAAGAATCATGCTGTAGATCCCGGATATTCCAGGAACAAGGGTGAAGATAACCCCGGTATTGAGTGCGGTGGTATATTGCAGGGACAGAAACATGAGAATGAAAAATCCAACCAGGGCCAGACTGATCAGGCTGTAGCGCAAGAGGGACGTTAAAGAGGGGAGCGTCAACCCGTATTTTTTCCGGACATAGGGCAGAAAAAAAAGAACGGCGCATAAAAACCGGATCAGGGTCAGGACCGTCGGGTCCATGCCGTCGGCAATGGCCTTGCCCACTGTAAACGACGTGGAGACCAAGGTCGCGGTCAGCAGCATAAGCAGATGGATGCGCCACCTCGGTGGCCCGATCTGTTGTATTACGTTCACCCAAGCTGCTCGCGGAGAAGAGGGTGCAGTGCTGAGTTGGCGGCAAGGATTTCAGGGTAAAACGGAGAGTACGCCTTGCCTGCAAAATCGGTCACTTTGCCGCCCGCCTCTTCGACCAGCAACCAGCCGGCCGCAGTATCCCAGGGCTTGAGATCCATCTCCCAGAAACCATCCAGCCGGCCACAGGCAACATAGGCAAGATCAACAGCAGCTGCCCCCGCTCGCCGGATATCCCGGACCTTGGGCAGGAGCGTGCGCATCTGTGCCATCACCTGATCAAGTTTTGCGTGGATATCATAGGGAAAGCCGGTCGCCACCAGAGCCTGAACCAGGAAGTCCGTATCGGTAGCCTGGATTTTTGTACTGTTGAGCCATGAACCGCCGCCCTGCCAACAGCAGAACAGTTCATCCTGCAGGGGGCAGTAGATGACACCCAGCTTTATTGTTCCGTTTTCCATCAGGGCAATGGAAACGGCAAATATGGGGAAGCCATGGGCAAAATTGGTTGTCCCGTCGAGCGGATCGATAATCCAGACCCGGCCTTGCGGTTGTTCAGGGTTTTCTCCGGCAGACTCTTCAGCCATTATTGCGATATTGGCGGCATCTTCCTGCAGGGAGGCGACAATTGCGGTTTCAGCGGCAATGTCGGCCTCGGTGACCAGATTGATTTCCCCTTTCATGGTGATGGTATGAGGCCTGCCGTAGAGCTCTTTTAAAATCAATCCGGCGGTCAGGGCTGCACGACCTGCGGCCTGAAGCAATGGGCTGAGTTCGGAATCGGAACATTGTTCTTTGAGAAAATCCAGTCTGTTCATAAGGGTACCTCTAAGGTGGAAGATTGAGGAAGGTTAAAGATCAGGTTCGGTTGTCCCGGTTTTCCATAAGGCCAGGGCTCTCTGATATATTTTTGTTCGCGGAATGTCCAGGTCTGCCGCTATCTGCTGCACGGCCTTTTTAAGGGAGACGTTCTGCTGGTCGCGATACCAGAGGATCAGTTGGTCGATATCTTCGGGTTTGTCGGATGGAGCCTGACCGGCTCCGTCAACAATAATGACAAATTCTCCCCGGTTTTTACCGGCACAACCATGGCTGAGTTCGGATAAAGTACCCTGTCGGTACTCCTCATGTATTTTTGTGAGCTCACGAAAAAGCCGGGCCTGTCGATCCCCGAGCGCGTGCATGGCGTCAACAAGACTGTGCTGAACTCTATGGGGTGATTCATAGAAGACCAGAGGGCAGGGCAGGGTGGCGAGTTGTTTGAAAAAATCTCTGCGGGCTTTTTTTTTGGATGGTGGAAAACCGGCAAAGTAAAATCCGGATTGTTCGAGACCAGCCACGGAGACGGCTGTGATCAACGCGGATG
>CAZPXI010000433.1:0-2548 GCA_964590715.1 uncultured Desulfobulbus sp. | reverse complement strand
CCCTGGGTCGGCAGGCCGTCGGTGAGCAGGACAATATTATCCGGCCGGGGGGTGAGCGCTCCGGCGGCCCTGAACGCATTTTCCAGGCTGGTTCCGCCAGCAGGCAGGGTGTCCCGAAACCGGGCCAGCATCGCGTTTACAGCCGCAGTCTCGGTCACCGGCAGCCAGGGATTTTTTTTATTTTCCGCTAGTGGTTGTGCTTTGGTATTAAAGACCATGAGCTGGACCGACGAAGTCGCCGGCAGGTTGGCAACCAGCCAGCGCACCGTCTTCTGCACCTGCTGCCATTTTTGGGAGTTTTTCTGTATTGCCGGATCCATATTGCGAAGCCGGAGCACACCCACCACGCTTGTATCAAGCATGGAGGCCGATCCGTCCACCAGGATAAGCACCCGGTTACCGCCCAGCTTCAAACCGGTCAGGTATTGCCGGTGTCCCTCCCCCTCGAAGCGGCGAACCTTGTTGCCCCGGACCACCGGTATTTCCGCCAGACGTTTCTGCTCGGCTTCAAGTTTTTTCAAGGCAGCGGCAAGTGCCTCAACCTGCTGTTTGCGGGCTGTTTTTTGCTCGGCACTGCTGCTCATCTCCGTTATCAGTCGTTTTTTTTCTTTTTCCAGCCTGGTAATCTGTTCCCGGATGGAGATGGTCTGATCTTCACTTTCCAGCAGGCTGGACTGTAAATTTCCCAGGTAATCCCGGCCGAC
Source organism: uncultured Desulfobulbus sp. (assembly GCA_964590715.1). GTDB lineage: Bacteria > Desulfobacterota > Desulfobulbia > Desulfobulbales > Desulfobulbaceae > DRLX01. The sequence goes on along the minus strand of CAZPXI010000433.1, from coordinate 1,844 downwards.
CTTCACCTCCTGCTCCAACCGGTCCACCTCTGCCCGCAGGTCCTCATGCTGCTGTCTGCGGGACTGGACCGACTGGGCATTGACCAGTAAAACCAAAAGGACTACGGCACCGAAGCCGCAGAACATAATATCAAGAAAGGCCAGATTAAAGGGAGAGAGCTGTCGGCGACGGGCCATGATTCAGCGGGATAAAAGGAGTAAAAAAGCTCAGGGATGAATGCGCAGACGGGCGATCAGCTGGCGGTCGCCATAGGTTTCCGTGTCCAGCACCAGTCGTTCCTGCATGAGTTGCAGCTGATGGATAAAAAACATCAGGACAATGGAGATGACCAGGGCGATAAAGGTAGAGTTAAAGGCAACCCCCAGACTCTGGGTCACGCCGGTGATGTCACCCTCCACAGCCTGATGGGCCTGGGATAGGGCCGCACCGATGCCCCGGACCGTACCGATAAAACCCACCGAAGGAATGGCCCAGGCAATATAGCGGATGGTGGAGAGTTCGGATTCCATCCGTTCGCCCTCGGACTCACAGACATTGTCCAGGGCCGTGGCCGCATCCTGGACATTGCGGGTGGCCCCGAAGCGCTGAATTGCCGAGCGCAGGGCCCGGGGAAGCAAAAGTTCCCGGCGGCCGGCGGGTAATTCATCAAGCCGCCCGATCAGCTCCCGCACATCCTCGACCCCGATGGGCAGACCGCCGGGCAGCTGCAGCAGGTCTTCATCCAGCAGCCGCTGCTGACGAAAGGTATTTACTCCCTTGTAGCCGAGAATAGCCAGGGCCCAGAACATCAGAACCAGACAGGCCTCCTGCTCATAATCCCGCAGAACCACATAAAAGTTCTGCTGCTGTTCATAGGCCGAATCTTCAGCCATCCGTGCATGTTCCCGGGCAAGGAACTCGTCTGCCTGGGGCCGGATAACGGTCACATAGGCCCCATGGATCAGAATGAAGCCAATGAGCAGGGCAAAAAATTGGAAGAGAAATTCCAGTGGTAGTTTTTTATACATGATCGAATGGTCCCTGTTGCAAAATGTTCATTCACCGACCGATTTTCTTCTTTATATCAAGAATAGGCGTGCCGTCAAAGATGTCCAGGCCGGAGACCTCCAATCTGTTGCCATCCATTGCCAGCACCTTGAGTTCTGAAAGAGCAATAGGATTTGGTCGCACCGGACTGCGGGTGGAAAAAACCCCGTGCAGGCCTCGTGATTTATCTCCCCGCGGATAAATCTTAAGTTTGTCCCGGGCGGACTTGTGAAGCCAGAACAGCACAACAATGGTCTGGCCGGCAGCAATGCCGTCCAGGCCTTCCTGATATTTAGAAAAAATCTCCAGGGTTCCGACCCGATCCGACATCGTATAATTTTGGGGTGCGTCCTCACGTCCCTGTATATTGCTGTGAGCCACTCCGATGAAGTGTAATGTGGGCTGTTCCATGTCTATACTCTCGTTTAAAGGGTTCATTGGTGTGTCATCATTCCCCAGTGCCAGACCCTTCTCTGCTTTTTGCCTGATAACGGAATTATTTGAACGTCCAGGTCGGGAAGACTCAGGATTGCACAGGTGTGATTGAAAACCGTGCTGCCCGGATTGATCACCAGAATATTGCCCAACTGCTCTGCAAACACCTGATGGGTGTGACCGACAATCAGCACGTCAAAACCATATTCTGCCAGCTCCTGAGTCCACCGCTCTTTAGCCTCGGGCAAAATTTGTTCATACTGATCCAGCAGAGTAATCCCTCTGCGCATTGAACGGGGAGGACTTGCATGGACCATAAAAATCCGTTTCCCTTCAATGATTGATTCCCATGTCACAGGCAGGTCGCTGAAATATGTTGCAA
>CAZPXI010000432.1:0-2562 GCA_964590715.1 uncultured Desulfobulbus sp. | reverse complement strand
CTCGTCGCCGTCGACACCATGCGCTGTACAGGCTGCGGCATCTGCCAGGGAACCTGCCCGAAACGGGCTATAAATGTGACAGACTTTACCTACGAACAGCTGACAGCTCAAATCGAGGCGGCCCTGAATTAGAAAACAAAGCTCATGCGCCCTGAATATAAACCAAAAATAATAGCCTTCTGCTGCAACTGGTGCGGTTATGCAGCCGCCGATCTTGCAGGTATCCAGCGTATCCAGTATCCGGACAGTCTGCGGATCATCCGGGTCATGTGTTCGGGCATGGTTCACCCGGAAATGGTGTTGCATGCTTTAAACAAAGGGGCGGATGGAGTGATGATCATCGGCTGCCATCTCGGCGAATGCCATTATATCGACGGCAATAAGAAGGCCATGGCCCGGGCCGAGCTCATCGACGAACTGCTTGAAGATTTCGGCTTTGAGAGTGACCGGTTTCTCATCACCCGGCTCTCTTCAAGTGAACCGGAGCAGTTTGCCCGCACCGTCGGCAGCATGCATGAAAGAGTCATGGAACTCGGGCCGAACCTAAGCAATACTCAGGATAACGGAGATACTCCATGAATATCCGTCTGGCTGCTGAATCACTGCATAGCTGTTCCGGCTGCGAGATCAGCCTGCTCAATCTCGGTCAAGCGCTCATCCCCCTGCTTGAGCGGCTGCAGCTGGTCCACCTGCCCCTGCTTATGGATCATAAATATTGTAATCCTGCCGGAGCCGGGTCTGAAATCTTGATTCCCGAGGCCGAGATCGGCCTGGTCTCCGGCGGGGTTGCCGACACGCACCAGCTGCAGGTCCTGGAGGCCATGCGAAAAAGCTGCTCAACCCTGGTGGCGCTCGGCACCTGTGCCACCCACGGCGGCATCCCGGCAATGATCAATCAGTGGCCCATGGCGGATGCCCTGCAGACGGTTTTTTCCACCCCGACCACGGACCCGAAAAATATACCGGACCGGGATGTTCCAGCCATGCTCGACCGGGTCTACAGTCTGGATGAAAAGGTGGCGGTGGATATTTTCTTACCCGGCTGCCCGCCGAGTCCAACTCTGATTGACCAGGTGCTTGAAGCTGCTCTTGATGGCGGCACACCGGAACTGCCGACAAAAAGCGTCTGCGACACCTGTCCGACCAGGAGAACCGGGACCGGCGAGAAGAAACTGCGCAGGTTTACCATCAATGCCGAATTTGATCGGAATGAACCGGCATCTTCCATGCAGTGCCTGCTTGAACAGGGATTTCTCTGCATGGGACCGGTCACGATCGGTGGATGCGGCCATGAGGGCGAACCTGCCTGCATCAAAGCCCGGGTTCCCTGCCGCGGCTGTTATGGCCCGGTTCGCCACCAGGACAACCAGATGCTCGGGATGCTGAACGCACTTGTCAGCCAGGGGATCAACCTCAAGACAATGATCGACCGGAAATCCATGCTCCGATTTTCCGGAGCTCATGGCCGACTCCGTCCGCTGAACAAGAACAGACAGAAATGAGAATGGCTGAGACCATCACAATAGAGCCCCTGACCAGGATTGAAGGCCATGCCCGTATCTCCATCGACCTGGATGAAGCGGGCAACGTGGCCGACACCCGATTGCAGATCCTCTCTCTGCGCGGCTTTGAACAGTTTATCTGCGGGCGGCAGGCAGAGGAAATTCCACGAATCGTCACCAGGATATGCGGAATCTGTCCCTGGATGCATCACCTGGCCTCGGTCAAGGCGGTTGATGGTTGCTTCGGGGTCAATCCACCGCCGACCGGAGCGCTCTTACGCGAACTCTGCCAGGTGCTGGCCCATATCAACGACAAAATCCTGCACTTCTTTTTTCTGGCCGCGCCTGATTTCATCCTTGGTCCGGATTCCGATTACTCGGTCCGCTCGATCATGGGCATTGTCAAGGCCAATCCCGAACTGGCCAACCGGGTTGCCGGGATGCGAAAGCTCGGCCAGCAATTGCTGGAAGACTTTGCCGGTCGTGCGATCCATCCTGTTGCCGGGGTCAGCGGCGGTTTTTCCAAGCCCATGAGCAAAGAAGAGCGGCAACGGCTGCAGCAGGGCTGCCGGACCCTGCTCGGCTTTGCAGTGTTCGCCCTGGCCTATGGACGGGATGAGGTCTTGAACAAGTATCAGGATATTCTGCAAACCCTGGGACAAATTGAAACCGGTTTTCTCGGTACGGTGGACACAAACGGGGCCATGCAACTCTATAACGGCAATCTGCGCCTGATGAAGGCGGACGGTTCTTTCACCGATTTTGCACCTGAACAGTATAAAAACCACATCAAAGAGCATGTGGAGAACTGGAGCTACGGCAAGATGCCCTGGGCCGACAGCTGGCAGGAAGGATTCTCCATGGATCTTGACCGGCCCAGGGGCATCTATCGGACCAATACCCTGGCCCGGATCAACATCTGTGACCACATTGCAACCCCGATTGCCCAGGAGGCCCTGGAAGAGTTCCGGGGCCTTTTCGGCCGACCGGCACAGGGCACCCTGCTCTATCACTGGGCCCGGCTGATTGAACTGGTTTATGCCTGTGAACGAAGCCTTGA
>CAZPXI010000431.1:0-2565 GCA_964590715.1 uncultured Desulfobulbus sp. | reverse complement strand
GAGGCCCTGCGGCTCCGCTATGAAAATCGGTACCCTGTGCAGCTGGATCTGGCTGAAGTCTGGCATAAACAAACCGGGCTGCCCTTTGTCTTTGCCCTCTTTGCCGTCCGTGAGGAGTATTTGCAGCAGGAGCCTGATCAAGTAAGGCGGATCCACCAGACCCTGCTTGATTGCCGGACCATTGGTCTGGCCCGGCTGCCGGAGATTTGCGACCGGGTCGCCCGGAGGATTCCCATGGACTGTGCGGCCTGCTCCTCATACCTGCATGCGATGGAGTATGATCTGCAGCCCATTAAGCAACAGGCCCTGGAACGATTTTTTACCCTGCTTATTGATCGGGGTGAGGCCGATAGGCAGGCATTGCCCCTGAAGATTTTTTCCTGAGATAAAGGCTGCCCCCTAATCGCTAAACCCTAACTAACCCCTGGTCCCTAACCCCTAAAATACAATGGTTGAGCCATCTTCATTTTTAAAACCCGATGATAAGAAAAAGTTTGTCCGGGATAAATTTTCTGCAATAAGCGGTCGCTATGATCTGCTCAACTCGGTTTTGTCCATGCAGATAGACCGCTACTGGCGCTGGAAAACCACCCGCTTGCTGGCTGAGTTTCCTGCCGGTCCGGTGCTTGATCTCTGTGCCGGAACCCTGCCGCTTTCTCTGGAATTGACCCGGCAGGCAAAAAACCGCCAGGTGCTCTCGGTTGATTTTTGTGAAGACATGCTGCGGGCCGGAAAGAAGGCCCTGCCCGAAGACGATCGCAAAGGGCGTATTTTCCCTGTTTGCGGGGACGGTGAAGAGATCCCGGCCCCGTCCGATATCTTTCACGGCTGTACCGTTGCCTTTGGAGTCCGTAATCTGGCCCGAACTCAGCAGGGACTAGGTGAGATGCATCGTGTTCTGCGGGTGGGTGGAAAATTGTTGATCCTGGAATTCTCCCGACCCACCAATTTTCTCGTCAAACCGGTTTACAACTTTTACCTGAACAAAGTGCTGCCCTATGTGGCCGGGCTGGTCTCCGGGGATAAGGAGGCGTATCAATACCTGGCCTCATCCATTGCCGCCTTTTATGAGCCTGAAGAACTGCTCTCCATGATGCGTGAGGCCGGATTCTCCGAAGTGGAACGGAAACCGCTTAGTTTCGGGATAGTTTCCATTTATATTGGTGTAAAATAAGGCTTGCAAAAAAAGAATGGGAGAAAATAAAAAAATTCTGCTGGCCGTGACCGGTGCTACCGGTATGCTCTATGTGGCCGAGTTGCTTGCTTTGTTTGAGGAGCAGTCCGTGGAGGTACACGGGATTGTATCAGGCAGCGGCCGGAAGGTACTGCAACTGGAACTGGGGCTGAATGAGTATAAAAAGCTTGCCGGAGTACGCCGCTGGTTTGATATTGATGATTTCACCGCCCCTCCGGCTTCCGGGTCTAGTCGCTACTCGGCTATGGTGATTCTTCCCTGCACTACGGGCACCCTTGGTGCCATTGCCGGTGGCTACAGCGGCAATCTGATCCACCGGGCCGCAGATGTCACCTTGAAGGAACGACGGCCGCTTGTCCTTGCCGTCCGGGAAACACCGCTTAATCGAACCCATCTGCTGAACATGCTCGCTGTTCAGGAGGCCGGTGGAATAATCTGTCCGCCAATGCCCGCCTTTTACCTGCGGCCGAAAACTCTGCAGGACATGGCCCGTCAATTTGCCGCCCGCATCTGTGATCAGATAGGTTTGAAAGTGGATGTACCCAGGTGGAAAGGAATGTAGCCATGTGGAAAAAACTACAGATCATGCTTGAAATGATCAAGTTCAAGCATACCGTGTTTGCCATGCCCTTTGCCCTGATGGGTGCTTTTCTTGCCGGTCGCGGAGTTCCCTCCTTACGGGTCTTTTTCTTTGTGGTTCTGGCCATGGTCGGGGCCCGCACCAGCGCCATGGGATTCAACCGCATAGCCGATCGTCGATTTGATGCCGCCAACCCGCGCACAGCCAAGCGGGCCATTCCCGCCGGTGCGGTCAGTCTGACCGAGTCCTGGGCCATGGTCATCTTCAGCGGTCTTCTTTTTTTTGTTGCCTGTTACATGCTCAACCCTCTGGCCCTGATGATCGCGCCATTTGCCCTCGGTCTGACCCTGATCTACTCGCTGACCAAGCGCTTTACCTGGCTCTGCCACCTGGTGCTCGGCGTGGCCCTGGCCTTTTCACCGCTGGGGGGCTGGGTTGCCGTAGCAGGTTCTTTGAGTAATTACCCCTGGGTACTGTCGTTGGGGGTCCTGTTCTGGGTCACCGGCTTTGACTGCATCTATGCCTGTCTTGATGCCGATTTCGACCGCAAGGCCGGTCTTCACTCCATGCCCGCCACCCTTGGCCGCAGACGGGCCTTTCATCTCGCTGTTTTTTTTCATGTATTGGCTTTTGTTTTTTTTACTTTGACCGGTTATCAGAGTGAGCTCAACATGTTCTATTACGGCGGTCTTCTCCTGACCGGGGCAGCACTCTTTTATCAGCATCTGGTGGTAAATCCAAGAGATCTCTCCCGTATCCAGGTCTCGTTTTTTTCCATGAACGGGTTCAT